>CAXTWP010000144.1:0-6990 GCA_964247945.1 uncultured Acidobacteriaceae bacterium
AGCGAAGCCACCGTCGCCAGGATGATGAGCTGCGTCTGGTTGTGCGCCAGCGCAAACCCGGCCAGCGGCATTATCACCTCGGACGGCAGTGGAATGCACGCCGACTGAATCGCCATCAGCAACGCGACGCTGGCATACCCGCCCGCCGCAATGGCCGCCACAAGAAGAACCACAATTTTCTCTGTCATGCGTCTGTAAGTATAACCATTGCACCGGACCTCTCCTTCTGCTTCCTTGCATCGAGATAGTGCCTGACCACCCGCGAGGCTTTGATGATTCGATCCGCAATCGCAGCGTGCATGATCGCCGCGTACTTTGGAGTAGGCCATGCTCAGACTTCGGCCGTTCAGGGCGCACCGGTTATGCGGAGTGTCGGAACCGTGCACGTCAATCTTGTCTCGGGCGTCTTCGAGGGCAAGGTTTGTTTGCAGAACCGGCCATCCGATGCTCTGGCCGCTTTCTCCCTGAACGCCGGTCTCAACGTCGCCCGCGTCACCGACGCCGAAGGTCATGCGGTCGACTTCGATGGTTGGTACGCTCCAGGGGTCGATGGGGAAGCAAGGGTCTACCAGGTTCCGGGTAGACCAGCTTCGCTCTGCGTGACTTACGTTGGGTCGTTCCCCGTTTACACAGCCCATGACGGCCCAGACGACTTCAAGGGCTTGATTGCGTTCAACGGAGACAGCGTTCGCGCAGCGGAACAAGCGGCCTGGCTGCCCACACCCTTCAACACGGATCGCAAGAGCCGCGAAGGGGACACGGCATACGACCTCACCATGACCTGTCAGGGTTGCCGCTTCTTGTACATGAACGGCTCGCAACCCGTCGCACAGCCAAATGCGCGGTTGACAAGCGCCACGCCGCGCCCTCCCCTGCTCTTCGGGGGCACGGGGCCGATCACGCGCGCCAAAGACGTAACCATCCTCAATGAGAGTGTTCCACAGAACGAGCAGTCGGCCCTTTCCTCGGCCTTTAGGCAGATCGAACGCTACTACGGCGAATACATGGGGCGGGATCTCGGCGATCAACTCGTGCTCCTCAGAATGATTACCCTGAACCAGGTTGACCGGGACCGCAGAGGTTCATCCTGGGGCTTTGCAACCTGGCCGACCATCGCCTTGAGTGGAAGCATCGGTTCGCTCGCAAAACAACTGACTGCCCCGGACCCGAAGACTTTGTCTCCCATCCCTTTTCTGGCACATGAGAGCGCACATTATTACTTCGGCACAGTAGATCGCCCATCCGGACCCTATTTCTGGTTCCTCTTGGAATCCACCGCCGAGTTCCTCTCCATGAAGGCCGAGGCGGCCATCGGCGGAGGAGCTTCAGAAAAGGAGCATGTGGCTCGGTGGTCGAAGGCTGTCGCCAAAGACAAAGAACCTGCAGTCGCGTTCGACCAAATCACCGATCCTGGCCAGATTGGAGACGTATACCGATACGACCGCGGTCCCCTTCTGCTCTTGGGCCTCGAAGGCAAGGTCGGCGGGGAGAAGATGAAATCCTTCCTGCGTCACCTTATGGTCGCTCCCCCGTTGTCTACTTGGAACGACCTGACGAGCGTTGCAAAGGCTGCGGGGATCAGTGATGCGAAATGGACTGATTGGCAGCAAAGCTGCATTCGGCAAAACGATGCGGCCTGCCTGAATCCGTAGACGGCATCAACATGCGCCGCATAGCGTTAGAGTTCCGGCATGGCGCTGCCTCTCACGCCCACCACAATCTTGTAGCATCGAAGTAGCAAGGAGTAGCAGACCCATGGCCGAGACCGCAGTAGCCCCTATAGAGACAGCAGTAGCTCCGGCCACCGGACGCCCGGCGAGCAGCTACGCCGCCGCGCCGCACGATCCATCCAAGCCGCCGGTCAAGCGCCAGATCGTCTGCTTCTCCTTCTACAAAGTCATGCCGGAGTGGCGCAGGCTGCCCGCCGACGAGAAGGCCGAGCACAAGCAGGCCTTCGCCGCCGTGCTCGCCAAGTGGAACCAACCAGGCGAGTTTCTTTCGCTTACTTATTCGACAATAGGTACACGTGGCGATGTCGACATGTGCATCTGGTCGATCGGCTACGCGGTCGAAGAGCTGAACCGGATGCGCAGCGAGCTGATGGGCACGCCGCTTGGTGGCTACCTGCTCTCACCCCACAATTTTCTTGCGATGACGAAGCGCTCGCAATACCAAATCGACCGCGAGGACGAGAGCGAAGGCGAGGGCCGCGGCGCAATTCGTCCCGGCGGCCACAAGTACATCTTCATCTATCCCTTCTGGAAGACCCGCCCCTGGTATCTGCTCTCCGCCGCCGAGCGCAAGCGCCTGATGGACGAGCACATCCGGGTCGGCTTAATGTATCCGCGCGTCAAGCTCAACACCACCTATAGCTTCGGCATCGACGACCAGGAGTTCGTCGTGGCGTTTGAGACCAACTTCCCCGAGGACTTCCTCGACCTCGTCCAGCAGCTCCGCGAAACCGAGATCAGCATGTATACGCTCCAGGACACGCCCATCTTCAGCTGCGTCCGCCTCACCCCCACCGACATGCTGGAGCGGCTCGGCTAAGCATGGCGGCAACCACGCAGATCAAGCCGGTACGCTCAACCACCCGCGCCGCGACTGGAGCCAAGGCCCGCGCCATCGCCGCCACGGAGCCCGTCTCGCGCAAAGCCAGGCTCGGCAAGACTAGGAAGCCTCTCGCCCCCGAGCGCGTCGCCGCCATCCTGGACGCGCTCGCGAAGGCCTATCCCGACGCCGTTTGCGCCCTCCATCACCGCTCCGCCTGGGAGCTGACCGTCGCCACCATCCTCTCGGCGCAGTGCACCGACGCCCGCGTCAACCTGGCCACGCCCGCGCTCTTCGCCGCCTTCCCCACGCCGCAGGCCATGGCCGCCGCCTCCCTCGATGAGCTGCAGGAGTTCACCAAGCCGACCGGCTTCTTCCGCAACAGGGCTAAGTCCATCCAAGGCGCGGCCCGCGCCGTGGTCGAGACTTATGACGGAATTGTCCCGGAAACCATGGACGAGCTGCTCCTGCTCCCCGGCGTAGCCCGGAAGACAGCCAACGTCGTGCTCGGCTCCTGGTTCCAGATCGCCGACGGCATCGTCGTCGACACCCACGTCCTTCGCATCTCGCGGAGGCTGGAGCTAACCAAATTCACCACGCCGGAGAAGATCGAACAGGACCTCGTCCAGATCATCCCGCGCGACCAGTGGATCGACTACAGCCACCGTGTCATCTTCCACGGCCGCCAGGTCTGCGTCGCCCGCAAGCCCCGATGCGCGGACTGCACGCTCGAGACCCTCTGCAACTCCGCCGACAAGACCTGGACTTCGCTGAGGACCTCGCATTGAGCTCCCGTCTCAAGATCGCCGCCATCCGCTCCGGCACCGAACCCGTGGGCCCGCTGCCGCCCGCCGCCTTCCATCGCTGGCTCGATCAACCGATCGGCTGCCCCAGATGCAGCGTTCAATACCACATGGTCAGGGGCTGGGATCACACCACCAGCCGGTTCTTCGAGCGCGAGTCGCAGCCGCTCGTCCGCCTGCTTACCAAGGCCGTGCTGATGGGCCACGCCGACAACCACCGCGTCAGCCATTTCGAGACCGCCGGCGTGGTCGTCGAAAGCATCACCGCCCCGCTTCGGTGAAGTGCTGCATCAGCGCCTCGCATAAACCGGCAATCGTAGCCTCCTCCGCCTCCATATGCGCTGGGTAGCCCGCATCCTCCAGAGTGCGCGAGGTGATCGGCCCGATCGAAGCCCGCACCACCGCCTCCGGCAGACGCAACCCGGCGGCCTCCAGCAGAGCCAGCAAATTGGTCACCGTCGACGAACTGGTAAACGTCACCGCGTCCGGCAGCCGCTCCGTCCCGCCGAGCGCCGCGCGTAAGGCCCCAATCGACTCAACCGGAAGCACCGTCCGGTAAGCCGCCGCGATCGTCACCTGCGCCCCTGCCTCGGTCAGCGCGTCCGGCAGAACATCCCGCGCCGCCTCAGCGCGAACCAGCAGCATGGACGCACCCGGCGCAAACGGCAGCAGCGCCTCCGTCAGCGACTCCGCTACAAACTGCGCAGGCATGAGATCGACCGCCAGCCCAATTCCCTGCACCGCCTTTGCCGTCGCCGGCCCCACCACCGCAATCCTGCGAGGCGACGGTATGATGCCAATCCATCGCGCCCGCTCCGCAAACGCCTCGACCGCATTGGCGCTGGTGAACAGCACCCAATCGAAGCCGCGCACACTCGCCAGTGCGGCCTCCAGAGCGCAGTACGAGCTCGGCGGCGCAAGCTCAATCGTAGGAATCGACACGGTCTCTGCGCCCAGAGCCTCCAGCCGAGCCGCAAGCTCAGACGCCTGCCGCCCCGACCGGGTAATCAAAATATGCCTGCCGGTGAGAGACACAGCACGATTCTAGGCCGTTTTTACAATTGCGGGCGCAACATCGCCGAAACACCGGTGTCACTACAGGAGTCCGCTCACCGCTCTCCGTCAAGGAGCACAAAGCATGAATCTTTCCCAACGTCCACTGCTCCTGTTATTCGCTCCAGCGTTCCTCATCGGGTGCGGCGGCAACAGCTCGGTCACGCCCACGCCCACTCCTGCTCCGACCCCTGCACCGGTGCCGACCGCATCCTCCACCATCAAGCACATCGTCATCATCATGCAGGAGAACCGCACCGTCGACAATCTCTTCAACGGCTTTCCAGGTGCGGACACGGTCACCTCCGGCATGAGCCGCGGCGTTGTCATTCCGCTCCAGCCCGTACCCTACGAGCAGGGGACCGACGTCGACCACAGCCACGAGGGCTGGTACACCGACTACGACAACGGCCTGATGGATGGCTTTTCCCATGAGAAGAACTACCCTATAGCCAACCTGCCGTACGCCTATGTGCCGCAATCGGAGACAGTGCCTATCTGGACGCTCGCGAAGGCTTACACGTTCGGCGACCGTATGTTCCAGTCGAACACAGGTCCCAGCTTCGTCGCCCACCAATATATGATCGCAGGGCAGTCAGGCGGCGCAGACAACAATCCCAATGCGGGCACCTGGGGCTGCGACTCCACCGCCGGCAGCACCGTGACACTGATCGGTCCGAACGGCACCAGCCTTCCCGGGCCGTACCCCTGCTTCGACTATCAGACTATGGCCGATCTACTGGACGCCAAAGGTATCTCATGGCGCTACTATGCGGCCGCGCAGACCGGGGACACCAACGGCGGCGGCTATATCTGGTCGGCCTACGACGCCATTAAGCACATCCGCTTCGGCTTCGATTGGTCCACGAACGTCGTCTCGCCGCCGCCCACGGTGCTCACGGACATTCAAAACGGCAACCTTGCGCAAGTCACCTGGATCACCCCGTCGTTCGACTACTCCGATCATGCGAGTAAAGGCCTCACAGCGATGGGTCCGGACTGGATCGCGTCCATCACCAACGCCATCGGATCCAGTCCATACTGGAACTCGACGGCCATTTTTATCAGCTGGGACGACTGGGGAGGCTGGTACGACCACGTCCCTCCACCTATGGTCGACAACATGGGCCTCGGCTTCCGTGTGCCGTTGATCGTCGTCTCCCCCTATGCCAAGAACGGGTATGTCTCGCATACTACGCATGAGTTCTCCTGCTTCCTCAAGTACACCGAAGAGGTGTTCAACTTGCCCTCGCTGGGTACACGCGACGCCGCGGCCGATGACTTCGCCGATTGCTTCAACTATGCTCAAACACCCCAGCCGTACGTCCAGGTACCCGTCACCTTCAAGCCGCAGTTCTTCCAGGGATTGAAAGCGTCCAGCATTCCCGATGTGGATTGACGTGATAGTCAGCAGAAAGGACCGGCCATGTTGGAGTTCAATCTAACGCTTTGGATCCTCAGCCTGGCGTTGCAGGCCATGCTGCTCGCGGTACTGCTGACCCGCGGCATCGCGCGGCGTCTGCCGGTCTTCGGGTCCTTGGTCGCTTTCTACATCGTGCGCTCGATCAGCTTGCATGGCCTTGCGGGGCGCATCCCGCCTTTCGCGTATACGCTGATACTCACTGGCCTTGCCTTCGTCGACATATTGCTCCAGACCGCCGTGGCTTGGGAGCTCTTTTCTTCCACGGCTATCCAGCCACTCGAACCCGGCGGGTCTGCGCGCAAGCCTCCCATCACGCTCCTCCTGCACGATTCCCTTACCCGTAGGCTTGCCGCCTTCGCCGTCCTTATGCTCGCGGCAACGGCGCTCGCTCTCTTCTTCGCCACCTCTGTTCACGGCAGCCCGCGCGCTCCCATGGACCGCGGTGTGCTCTTCACTTCAATCCTGTTCATCCTCGTTTGGTTAATGTGTCGCACCAACAGCGCCGTCACGGTCTCTCGCATACTTCTAGGATTCGCGCTCTACTCGGGCGCAGGGACTGTCTGTCAGATGGAGCGTACGCGCACGGCCCTGCACCGTGACATAACCGCATTCACGTATTGGTCCTATGCCGGGCCTGTGACCTACCTCATCGTCATTCTGCTTTGGATTTTGCTCCTCAAAGGAGATCGCGAAGCCATTTCTTCGCCCGCGCCGGACAGAAAAAGAACAATCAGGCCTCCGCGAACTGCATCGGCCTCAGAAGGTCCAACGCCCCTCGCTGGATGAGCCTCTCGGCAAGCTGCCGACCTGATTCATCGGGGTTCGCCGCGGCGGCCGCATGCTCCGACATCTGCACCATGGCCTCGCCATCCGGCGCGACGACCTGCCCGTAGAGCCGAAAGCCGTCTGCGCCGGGCACGCAGTACGCTCCGATGGGCAGCTGGCAGCCGCCGCCGAGCTCATGGAGCACGGCACGTTCGGCCGTCGTCGCAAAGCGCGTGTGCGGGTGCTCCAGGAACGCAATCGCCCCTCGCACAAACACATCATGTTCCTCGCCGGGATCTTCCGTGCCCAGGAAGCCTTCCGCCCGGGTCTCGAGCGCCAGCGCTCCCTGCCCCGGTGCCGGACACATCTCCTCCGGCGAGAAGCGCTGATGCACCC
>CAXTWP010000145.1:0-6979 GCA_964247945.1 uncultured Acidobacteriaceae bacterium
AGGCGAGCGGCTTCCGGCCATCCTATAAAGTCAAACAACATGACGCCCGAAAGGATCACCGAACCCGGATTGATGACATCCAAATCGGCGTACTTCGGCGCGGTTCCGTGGGTCGCTTCGAACACGGCGTATCCGTCGCCGATGTTGCCTCCGGGCGCAATTCCCAAGCCACCCACCTGCGCCGCCGCCGCGTCGGAGATGTAATCGCCGTTGAGGTTTGTAGTTGCGAGAACACTGTAATCGGAAGGCCTGATAATAATCTGCTGGAAGATCGAGTCGGCAATCCTGTCATTGATCAGGATCTTGTTCTTCCATCGCCCTTCTCCATGGCTGTTCCCTATCTTCGCCAAGACATCTTCAATCTCCGCAACCACGCTTTCCCCGAACTCGGGAGCCGCGAACTCGATGCCCGGCTCGATCAATGCGGCATTATCCCGTGCTGAAAGGTCTGGATTCTTCTCGATATTATCCAGAATCCAACTCTCTCGTTCCGTAATTACTTCGCCGCGAAATTCTTCGACGGCAACCTCATAGCCCCACTCACGGAAAGCTCCTTCAGTAAATTTCTGGATATTACCCTTATGAACCAGCGTGACGGTCTTTCGGCCGTTCTCGAGCGCATAGCGAATGGCTGCTCGAACTAAACGCTTTGAACCGGTAATCGAGATGGGTTTAACGCCTACACCGGAATCCGGGCGTATCTTCTTCTTCACGCCCTGCAGCATCTCATCGTTGACGAACGAGATAAATCTCTCCGCTTCCGGCGTTCCTTCGCGAAATTCGATTCCGGCGTAGATGTCCTCGGTATTTTCACGGAAAATAACTATATCCAGCTTCTCGGGATGCTTCACCGGGCTGGGCACGCCGGCGTAGTATTTCACCGGCCGGATGCACTGATACAGATCCATGATTTGGCGTAGAGCGACGTTAAGCGACCTGATGCCTCCACCGATCGGAGTGGTCAGTGGTCCTTTGATGGAAACACGAAAGTCTACCGCCGCCTTAACCGTGTCATCGGGGAGCCAGTTCTGCGACGCGCGGTAGGACTTCTCACCCGCGAGCACCTCAAACCACTGTACAGAACGCTTGCCTCCGTAGGCCTTTTCCACCGCGGCATCGAAGACACGCTGCGAGGCGCGCCATATATCGCGCCCGGTGCCGTCTCCCTCAATAAAAGGAATAATAGGATAATCAGGCACGCTATATCTTCCATCGTTGTATTCGATAGGTTGACCCTTGGCCGGAACCGCAAAGCCGTTGTAACTCATCTGCTTCGAGAAACACTCCATATAAACAAAAGTAAGTGCCAAATCATAGCATCCGGCAAAAGTGACCAGCAAGCGCCGTCACAAAAGGGTCGGAATCGCCCGCTTCAATCGAAGCCGAGGCCCTCCCTCATCGGTCGTCTCTACCGAGATAAAGCCGTGCTGAGGTTCTCAATTCCCGGCTACATGCCCTGCTTGTCCGCAAGCATCTTGGTCGCCGTCTTCAGTGCATCTGCCTCCCGCTCAAGAGCAGCCGCCGTACGCCCGATCAATCCATCAACCGCCGCCCACTCCTTCTGCTCAATCGCCTCGCGCACTGCCGGCAGCGTCTTTACTCCATAGCCCGTAAAGAACCCGGGCGCGTACGCCATGTTCTGGAACCAGGGCCGGTTCGGCAGCCCCATGGGGTCCAGCAGGGCGCGGTCGGCAAGCAGCAGTTGCGGGTTGACGGCACTGTTCGGGCTGGCCGCGTTCGCCGTGGCGGCCTTGTCGTAGTCGGCAGCCGCCGCGGTTAAGTCATCCGAGGCTTGGTCGAGCGGCGCGAAGTTCAGGTAGGGCGGAAGCGTCTCGACCGGAGGCGGCACCAGCGTCTTCTTCGGGTCGGCCGTGGCCTTGTAGACCCCGTCGGCAATCTCCATGTTGCGCTCCTTGGTCGCCGCCCGCATCGTGTCGGCCAGCTTCTTCACCTCGCCGACATACCCGTGGAGGGTCTCCGCTTGATCGGTGAACTGGAACGGAATCACGTCCGCGTCTGCCATGCGCAGCATCATGGTGCCGGCGGTCTGCGCCAGCGCCTTGCCGTAAGCGAAGTCGGTGTCCTCAAAGTGCGTGTACCAGTAAAAATCGTCATAGATGGAGTGGTACTGGCCGCCGCCCGCGTCTTCGCCGCCGAAGCCCATGTTGACGCTAGGAATGCCGAGGTGGTGCAGAAACGCCGTGTAGTCGGAGCCGGAGCCAAGCGCCTCGATGCGCAGGTCCGCTCGCGAACGCAACTCCGCCCGCACCTCGGGCGTGGCTCGCGCAAAACCCGCCAGCCGTTGGCGCTTCCACGCGGTCATCTTGGTCTCCGGATCGTCGATGTCCTTCGTCACGCCGTTGATGAAGTTCTCGAGCGAGTGCGACCCCTCCGCGCGAAAGTAGCCGCGACCATTCCCATCCGAGTTGAAGTAGGCAACCGCGTGCTGCGTCAACTCCGCCGCGTGCGTCTCCACCCACTCGGTCGAGCCGAGCAGCGCCGGCTCCTCCCCCTCCCACCAGCAGTAGATGATCGTCCGCTGCGGCTTCCAGCCCTGCTTCAGCAACTCGCCCAGCGCCCGCGCCTCTTCGAGCTCCGGGCTTGCGCCGGAGATCGGGTCGCCCGCGCCATTCACCCACGCATCGTGATGGTTGCCGCGGATGACCCACTGGTCCGGAAAGGTGCCGCCCGGGATCGTCGCCACCACATCGTACAGCGGCTTGCGGTCCCAGTTGAACGCCAGCGCCAGGTGCGCCTTGATGGTGCTCGGCCCGGTCTTGTACGTCATCGGCAGCGCGCCGCGCCAGTTCTCCGGCACCACCTGGCCGCCCAGCGCCTTCAGCAGCGGCGTCGCGTCCTCATACGAAATCGGCATAACCGGGATCTTTGTAATCGTCTGCACCTGTTCGAGCGGGATCAGCTTCGCGCCCGGCACCGCGCCCACCCCCGGCGTCTGCGGGTCGCCCGGGTACACCGGCATGTCCATCACAGACCCACGCTGCGCGCCCTCAGGCGGCCGCATCGGCCCGTCAGGGTAGATGTCGCCGCGCGTATAGCCGTCCTCGCGCGGGTCCGAGTAGATCAGGCAGCCGACCGCCCCGTGCTGCGCCGCCAGCTTCGGCTTGATGCCGCGCCACGTCTGGCCGTAGCGCACAATCACGATCGCGCCTTTTACCGAGACGCCCATCCGCTCCAGCTCTTCATAGTCCGCAGGCGCACCATAGTTCACATAGACGAGCGGCGCGGTCACGTCGCCGTCGCTCGAAAAAGCGTTGTACGTCGGCAACTGCTCCTTCTTCTGATCGGAGGTCGGGTCGATCTTCAGCACCGGCTCGTCCAGCTTCGCCGTAAACTTCGCCGGCCCCAGCAGCTCCAGCTTGCGCAGCTTCGGCGTGGGAAAGAGCGACTCGAAGACTTCGATCTTCGCGTCCAGGCCATAGCTCTTCAACTGCGCCAGCAGCCACTCCGCGTTGTCCTTGTCGTACGGCGAACCGACATGGTGCGGCCGCGCCGAGAGCCGCCGCATATTTTCCCGCAGCCTCGCCGGGTCCGGCAGGGCGCGGAACTTCTGCTCCCACTGCACCTCCGCCGTGGAGTGCTCCGCCGTATAGCCGCGCAACGGTGCGGCGGTGGGTGGATCGACGGCATAAGCAGTGCTGGCGAGCAGCGTAACAAGCGCGGCGGCTTTCTTTATCATCGGGAACAACCTCTTTCGTGAGTCTATTGCAGTAGGGAAAGTACGATGAGCAGCGCATTCTGCGGCCCCTTCCAGGAGTCGGTCACGTCATCCGTCTCGTTCAGCGAGTGCGCGTCGCGATCCTTGCCGCCGCCGCCGATCGTGATCGCCGGTATACCGAGATGCATCGGCACGTTCGAGTCGCTCGAACCCGAGCCGAAGCCCGGCTCACCGAAGGTGAGCGCCTTGATCGAAGCCGCAGCCGTCGTCATAATGGGCGATGCGGGGTCCGTCTCACCCGCCGGTCGCACCCCGATCTTGTCCACCTTCACGCTCAGCTTGCCTCTGTTGTGCCAGCGCGCATTCTCTTCATCAAGCCCCGCCTGCACCGCCGCGTTGAACTTCGCGTCCAGCGCGTCCAGCGACTTCGTATCCGGCGAGCGCTCATCGAACTCGAACCACGCCTCAAAGGGAATCGAGTTGATCGACGTGCCCCCGCCGATCCGGCCCACGTTGAACGTGGTCTTCGGCTCCGTCGGCACCTCCAGGTCGCCGATATGCGCGACCGCCCGCCCCAGCGCATGAATCGGATTCGCGTTGCCGAAAGCCCCGTAGCTGTGTCCGCCCGGCCCCGTAAACGTCACCTTGTAGCGATAGCTGCCAACGCCGCCATTGCTCACGCGGTTCGGCTCCCCCGGCTCGATTGAGATGAAATCGTCAATCTGGCCCTTCATCGTCACGCCGAACAGCTCCTTCATCCCCCGCAGGTCGCCGAGACCCTCTTCACCCACATCCGCCACAAAGGTCAACGCTCCGCGCGTCTTCAGGTGCCCGTCGTTCATGGCGCGGATCACCGCCAGCATCGCCGCCAGGCCGCGGCAGTCGTCCCCGATCCCCGGCCCCTTCAGCACGTTGCCATCGCGCTTCACATGCACGTCCGTCTCGGCGGGAAACACCGTATCCAAATGCGCCGCCAGCACCAGATGCGGGTGCGCCTCCGCGCCAGGTCTATCCCCCAGAACATTGCCGGCCTTATCGATGCGCACGTTCGCCAGCCCCGCCGCCTTGAACAGCCGCGCCATCTCCGCCGCGCGCTTATCCTCGTGGAAGGGCGGGGAACTGATCTCGCACAGCCGCACCTGCTCCTCGACAAAACGCGGCTCATTCGTTTGGATCGCCTGCATTGCAGCCTGCACCTCGGGCTTCGCCAGGATCTGCTCCGGCGTCTCGGCGGCATGGGCCATGCCGGTCAACATCGTAAGAGCCGGCAGCGAACAAAGTAACCGGACGACGAGCGGCGCGCGCAAATGCATGAGGCGATGTCTCTCCCGGGTCGAACAGCGCTGACGAACGCCGCGGAACATCGCTGCGGCAACTGACGCAAACATCTATTTATTTACAGGCTTGGGCTTAGTTCTAACCCGTCTTTGACACACTGTCAATCTTCTTGTGACACGTCCCGGATCATGGATGAGTACGCTTCCACCCGCACCAGCGCCAGCGCATTCGGTTCCAGCGTCAGATGCAGAACGCCGTTCTTCAAAGCCGTCTGTTCAGGTGCCGGCAGCGCGCTCTCCCTGTTCAGTTGTACCGCCTGTGCCGGCGTGGGGTTGAGAGGCTTGCCCATCACCGCCCAGCGCGGCAGCACGTTGCCGTGTTCGTCATCCACACGCTGGATGCTGACGCGCGCGTTGGCAGGCAAGCCCGTGAAGCGCAGGTCCATCGTCTTCTCCGCCCCGTGCTCGCCGGGATCGACCAGGTTCCAGATCGCAACCGCGACTGCACCGTCCTTGGTGCGTGTGGCAATAACGTTGTCCGAAGCAACCGCCAGCCGCTCCCCGCCAAGCTGGTGCAGCAAGCCATAGTCGTAGTAGCTCGGCTTGTTAATCCCGTCGAAGGCCCGCAGCCCAAAGTCCCCGCGAAACGGTGTGCTCGTCGGCCCGCCCTCCTCAAACACATCGGAAAACGTCCAGAACGAAAGCATATCCACATGGCCGTCGCTCTCCCGAATTGTGTTCGCCAGCGCCGGTCCCACAAACGTCGTATCCCGCGCCTGCATCTGCCCCGGCACGCTCCACTCCGTCCAGAACAGCGGAAGCTGTTTCGCGTTCGGATAAGCCGAGCGGTCGATCTCGCCGCGTACCTTCGCCACCGCCCGTCCAACGCGGTCGTCCATCCGGATCACCTCATGGGTGCCGAACATATTCTCAACCGTATCGTCCGCATAGCCATGGGTGGTCACGAAGTCGATCGGCACATGCGCGTCCGCCGTATGCGCCAGGAACTCCGGCACCCACTGCGCCGCTGCGGTCGCCGGACCGCCAACCCGCAGCCGCGGGCTTACCCCCTTCAGCGTCCGCGCCGTATGGTCGTACAGCTCGAAGTACGACTCCAGCCGCGGCACCCCATTCCAGAAGTCAATATTCGGCTCGTTCCAAACCTCGAAGTACCATTGCGCCACCTCGTCGATCCCGTAGCGGTCAACCAGGTGCTGCGCAAAGTGCTGCACCAGCCCATCCCAGCGCTCCATGCTCTTCGGCGGCGAGACGTTCTGCTTGTACCAAAAGGGATGCAGCGCGTCCGGGTTGAACGCCAGCTTCTTCGGCATAAAGCTGATCTCCACCATCGGCCGGACGCCGTTCTTCAGCAGCCCATCGTAGATCGAATCCACATAGGCGAAGTTGTACACCGGCTCGCCGTGCTCGTCCTCGTTGTAGACGCCGACCTCGTCATGGAAGATTGCGTGAAACCGCACATACCGGAAGTCGGCGACCTGCTTCACCGCGCGCAGATCCTCACGGTAAGCCTCGCGCAGCGTCAGAATGGCCCGTCCCGAACCGAACATCTGCTCCCAGAAGTGGGGAAACGGCGTACTCGCCGCCCGTGCGTCAATAGTCACGGTCTCGTTTACGGCCGGCGCCTGCCCAGAAGCGGCCGAAGCTGTTAGAGCCAGCAGCAGAACCAGCCATCTCATCGAGCGTGCACCACCAGCACCGCCAGCCCATGCGGCGGAACGGTCACCCTTAGCTTGCTGCCCGCAAGATGAAGCTGCTCTGCCGGAGCCATCGCCCCTGCCGCCTTCAGCGTGGCCACCTGCGCCTGCGTCAGGTCGCCCGGCGGACGCCCCATCGCGTTATAGGCCGCGTTCACGTTGCCGTGCGTCTCATCCACCCGCCACAACTCCACGGCCGCGTCCGCCGGCAGATGCGCGAAGCTCAGGTCGAACGTCCGCACCGGCCCGGCCGGACCCTTCGGCTGCGTATACGTTGCGCCCTCCCCATCCGGTGGCGCATAGTCCCACAG
>CAXTWP010000146.1:0-2995 GCA_964247945.1 uncultured Acidobacteriaceae bacterium
CTTCCACGACTCTGTCGGCGGTGCCTTCTTCGACATCGAAGCGCCCGCCGACGGCACAACCGCCCTCGGCGCGCTCTCCACCCGCCGCAAGCCGCTCCAGGATTCGCCCACGCCCGCCGGCAACCCAACCATGGCCACGCTGCTGCTGCGGCTCTACGCCCTCGGCGGCAAGCCCGGGTACGCCGACCTCGCCACCGCGACGCTCGAAAACTTCGCCGGCGTCGTCGAGCACTTTGGCCTCTACGCCGCTGGCTACGGTCTAGCACTCCAGCGCAGGGTCACGCCGCCGGTGCAGGTCTGCATCCTCGGTGAGGCGGCCGATCCCAAGGGGCGGGAGCTTGAGGCGGCAGCGCTGGCGGGCTACCGCATCAGCAAGAGCGTGATACGACTGACGCCTCTACAACTCAGCGCGCTACCACCATCTCTGGCGGAGACGCTCCCATTCCTTCCTGCGATGGAGGGTGCCTGCGCCCTGCTTTGCAGCGGAAACACCTGTCGGCCACCGATTACGGATGTCGCCCAGCTTACAGAAGAGCTTGCACAAGAAGTCTGACAAAACCGAGTTATCAGCAAGGCTTCACTTGGCCCACAGTGTGCGTCTTAGCGAGATAAATTCCTGGTCCGCCGGTTTTCGTTCCCACCGGAAGGACTTCGCGAGAGGACGTTGAACCGTACCGCCTGCCTGATTTTGTCTCTGTTGGTTCTTGCGACTGCCTCGGCCCGCGCCGCGCTCACCGTGCTGGTCGGTGAGCCCTTCGGCAACTTCGGCACCATGATGCCAGTCGGCCATACCGCCATCTACCTTGATCGCGTATGCGCGGACGGCCCGCTCAAGCTGCGGATGTGCCAACCCGGTGAGGCCCAGGGCGTCGCCATCGCGCGCTATCACCGCATCGGCGGCACGGACTGGATCGCCTCGCCCATCATGCAATTCCTCTACGCGACCGACAGGCTCGACGAGATTCCCGGCTACACCACCCCGGAACTGGTCTGGGAGATGCGCCGGCGGTACCGGCGACGCTACCTGCTCGACCCCGTTCCCGACGGCACGGAGCGCGACCAGGCCACCGACGAGTGGTGGGAGACCGCGGGCGTGGCCTACAACCGCCGCCTCTGGGGCTACCGCATCGATACCACGCGCGGGCAGGACGAACTCTTCGTCGCCGAGATGAACGGGCGCGTCAACCATCATCTTTACCACCTGAAGAAAACCAACTGCGCGAACTTCGCCGCCGATATGGTGAATCTCTACTTCCCCGGCCTGGTGAAGGGCGGCGACCACATAGCCGACTTTGGCCTGATGACCCCCAAGCAGGTCGCGCGCAGCATAGCGGACTACGGCCAGGCGCACCCGGAGGCGCACCTGCAAGTCTTCGAGGTGCCGCAAGTGCCCGGCTCACTTCGTCGCAGCCGTCCGGTGCGGGGCGCGGCGGAGGCTGGTCTCAAGACGAAGCGGTACCTTGCCACTCTGCTCGTCATCCAGCCGGAGATTCCCGTAGGCCTGGCAATCTTATACCTCGATCATGGCCGGTGGCGCATCGGCCGGAACGCGGAGGTCGTCGGCCCGGCATACTTTACGGACGACAACCCCGCAAACCAGAGCCAGCAGTTGGCCGCGGCCCACAACAATTAAAGCAAAGCCGCAGTCGGTGTATAAGCGCAACTGCTTTCTCGTTTGTCATTCCCGAAGGCAACCCGCTCTTCACCCTGCATGCTTCTGGAGCAAAGTCGCAATGTTGTTTCTCTTGTTTGTCATTCCCAAAGGAAATCTGCGTTTTGGCCTCACGCCGTCCGGCAAACCGCCCTAGCCGCCCACCAGCGGCTGCTGCGCGGGCGAGGCGGTCGGGTCTGTCTGCTTGATCGTCAGCAGGTTAGCGGGATCGATCCCCAGCGGAATCCCTTCCTTTTCGAAGGCTTCGATCACCCTGCGCCGCATCTCGCGGAGCACCCCGTCGCGCTGGTTGGGGCGCACCCGGAAGCTGACCGGGTACGTCACCTCGCGCCCGGCGATCTTGTCGATACCCGGAACCTCCGGATCGCCCAGAACAACCGTCGCGAACTGCGCGTCCTGTCGCACGGCAAGCGCGGTCGCCCGCAGTACACGCAGCACGTGGTCGGGGTCGCCGCTGGCATCGACGCTCACGTTGAGCGTGGCTACGGCGAAGTCACGCGACAGGTTCGCCACCGTGGCAACCTGGCTGTTGGGGATCATGTAGAGCGTTCCATCGCCATCACGCAGGGTCGTTCGCCGGAGACTGAGGTCCTCCACTGTCCCGGTCAAAGCGGCGATCTTGACCGTCTCGCCGACGTTGTACTGGTTCTCGATGAGGATGAAGATGCCGTTGAGCATGTCTTTGAAGAGGCTCTGCGCCCCCAGGCCGATGCCGACGCCCACGACACCCGCCGAAGCCAGAAGAGGTGTCAGGTTGATGTTGAAGACCGACAGGATGTGAAGCAGGACGATGAAGCCAATGACTCCGAAGGACGTCGCGCGCAGGATGGAGGCGACCGTGCGCAGCTGGGAGGCGCGGGACGAGTCATGGTTCGCATGACTGTCAGCGAGGCGGCGCAGCCGATTGACAAAGAACTCCACCACGCGCTGGATCACGAAGGCCAAAATAAGGATGAAGACCAGCTTGGGCAGTTCATGCTGGGTAAAGTCGATCAGGTCGTTGTGCCATCCGCGCCCAACCTGCTCCAGGTTCTTCGCGTCAGTGAGATCCTGCTGAGGAACAATGTTCGCGATGTAAATTGCTGCCTCCTGCAAATAAGTTTGCGCAACTGAAAGGTACTCCAGCAGTATGAGACGTAACATTGCCCTCAGGCGCTGTAGTTCGGACGAGTGCCGTACCGTGAACCATCGCTAACAACGCGAGGTAGCCCATGAAGGTCATTCAAACAGTGGCGGCGACGCTTCTTCTCTTCAAGACCGGCGGTGCCGAGCCGGCGCAGCAGACTCCCGTCTGGTCAGGTACGCCGTCCGCGGCCTCGGACT
>CAXTWP010000146.1:3005-6950 GCA_964247945.1 uncultured Acidobacteriaceae bacterium
GAGAAGGCCCGGCAATCCGACCGCCAGCGCAAGATGATCGCTGACACCAAGCGACTGCTGAACCTGGCCGCCGAGCTGAAAGCGGAGACCGAAACGACCAGCCGGCAGCCGGCGTCCAGCGATGCCATCAGAAAGGCCGAGGAGATTGAAAAGCTTGCCCGAAGCGTCAAGGACCGCATGAAAGGGTGAGCCGGACCCGAAGGCCCGGCTGAAGTGGGGCAGTGTTCAACATCGCAGTCTTGAGCACAAAGCCTCGGGGGAGGGAGAGGACCTTCAGGGCTACAGAGCTGCAGGGCAACAGGCTGAACGGGCGGACCTGCGTGGGTCCGGCTCTCGCCCAACGAAACTTCAGTGGGCAAGGCCCAGGGCCGCTGCCGCGTTGACCTGCCCGTAGGGCATGGCCGCCGTGACGGTGGCGCTTTGACGCATGGCAGCTACGACCGCCGTCGCGTCCCAGGTGGGGTTGGCCGCGTGGATCAAGGCCGCCACGCCCGCCGCCAGCGGGGCCGCCGCGCTGGTGCCCATCGCCTGCACATACTGCGCGTTGCCCAGGTTGAAGCAGCCGCTCTCGCTGCAGGCTCCGCGCACCCAGCCGCTGACCGCGTTGTCGCCGCCGGCGGGCAGGTTGCCGCCAGGTGCCGCGAGGGCGTCCATCGGCGCGCCGTAGTTGCTGTAATAGGGCACAGTGACGGGGCCGGGGACGCAGGTGGCCCCTGAGGTGATGTTCTCCGCGCAGGCCGGGTTGCTGGAGGCGACGATGGCCACCACGCTGCGCGCCATCGCCGGAAGCTCGATGTAGCGCTGATTCGAGTAGTCGAAGCCGTCGTTGCCGGCCGCCGCCACCAGCACCGCGCCCGCTTGCGCCGCGGCATAGGTGGCGCGGTCGAAGAGAACCTTCAAGCCGCCGCCGTCGCCGGTGTAGAGGTCGACCATGGAACCGAGCGACATGCTGATGACATCGGCATGCTGCTTGACCGCATCATCGATGCCCTCGATCACCCAGCTCAGGAGGCCGCTGGCCTGTCCGGCGGCGCACTGCTGGGCCGCCGTTGCTCCGGTAACACTGGTATCGGGCATCCGCTCCAGCACCTTGATGTTCAGGATGCTGGCTGAAGGGGCTACGCCGATGACCTTACCCGTGCCCTCGCCCGCCGCGCCCGCCGCCAGCGAGGCAACCCAGGTGCCGTGGCCCTGCTGGTCCTGCGGGGTGCCATCGTCGCAGGCGCTCGGAAGACCGGTCATGGCTGTCTGATCGACCTCCGAGAGGTTGAAGACGAGGTTCGGAGCGATGTCCGGGTGCTTCGCGTCCACGCCGCTGTCCAGAATGGCGATCCGCGCGCCCTTGCCGGTGGTGATGTCCCATGGACCCTGCGTCGTGCCGCCGCCAACAGACTTGCCGTACCCGCCCACCTGCTTCACCGCCCAGCCCTGGGGGGTGGAGTAGAAGCTGTCCGCCTTGGCCTGCGCCAGGCTGGCGAGCGAGACCTGCACCTGCGACACACCCGGCGCGCCCGTGGCTAGCTGCGTCCTCGCGGCAGCGGAGTGGGTGATGACGCCGTGCGCGTACACCATGCGATCGTGAACGACGAAGTCGACATTGGGCTGAGCGGCCAGGTGGCTCATATTGGCGGCGTCGGAGGCGGTGCCGTTGCCCTGCACGGAGGCGATACCCAGGCCCTCGTGCCGCTTCACCATCCGCGCTCCGGCAAGGCTCGTTCGCGCCTCCGCGTCGGCGGGGATGCTGCCGCCTCGATACGCCACCAGGTAGTGGTTGGCGACCACTGCGCCCACCGGTGTCTGCGCTGTGGCGCGACGCTCGGCGAGACCCATCAAAGCCGCGGCCACCAGAAGATAAAGAATCACATACTGTAGAGAGGATGGAATCTGACGGGATGCGAACACGGGAGGCTCCTGTACCGGGGCGGAATCGAGTCAACCCGGTTACTAATGCCTCTATCGTCGTGACCTTTGCCCGGACCCTCGTCCTCATGAGAACCGGCAGCACCTCAGTTTTAAGTATTCTTAAAAACATGCAATCCATTATGGGAATGTAATCGCGCCCTGCCCCAAAACGGGGCTTTAGCCGTCGGCCTTACAATAGGTAACGTCGGCGGCCGGCTCTAAATAAGAAGCCAATGATCGGAGATCTCGTGGCGGGCACTGGTGCGACAATCAGCCTTGAATCAAACAAGGAGATCCTCGTGGTCGAATCTGAAGAGCTGACTCAGACTGCCGGCCGGCCCGCAACGCTCTCGCCCCCGCAGCTCATCGAGTTCTACCGCCTGATGTACCTTTCGCGGCGCACAGACGACCGGGAGATTATCTTAAAACGGCAGCAGAAGATCTTCTTCCAGATCTCCTGCGCCGGCCACGAGGCATTGCTGGTAGCCGCCGGCATGGCGCTGCGGCCCGGGTACGACTGGTTCTTCCCCTACTATCGTGACCGCGCCATCTGTCTTACCCTCGGCAACACGGTCGAGGAGCAGCTCCTCCAGGCCGTTGGCTCGGCAGACGACCCCGCCAGCGGTGGCCGCCAGATGCCCTCGCACTGGTCCAGCTCCCGGCTCAATATTGTTACTCCCTCTTCCGCCACGGCTACGCAGTGTCTCCACGCCATCGGCTGCGCAGAGGCGGGCCGCTACTTCTCCCGCCACCCCGAGGCCGCTGAGAAGCACACCGAGGACTACCGCGCGTTCAAACACGTCAAGTTCCATGGCGACGAGGTCACCTACGTCTCGCTCGGCGAAGGATCAACCAGCCAGGGCGAGTTCTGGGAGTCACTTAACACCGCCTCGAACGGCAAGCTCCCGGTCCTCTATGTCGTTGAAGACAATCAGTATGCCATCTCGACGCCGGTCGAGGCCAACACTCCCGGCGGCAACATCTCGCGCCTGATCGCCAACTTCCCGAACTTCCACTTCGCCGAGATTGACGGCACGGACCCGCTCACCTGCTACGCCGCCATGGTCGAGGCGGTCGAGTATTGCCGCAGCGGCAAGGGTCCGGCGCTCGTCCATGGCCACGTCATTCGCCCCTACTCGCACTCCCTCTCGGACGACGAACGGTTGTACCGCTCCGTCGCTGAGTTGCAGGCAGACCTGGCGCGCGACCCCATCTCCCGCCTGCGTATGTCGTTAATTCACGAAGGCATTCTTGACGAGCAAGGCCTGCAAACGCTGGAGGGGTCCGTTGACGATGAAGTCCAGCGTGCCGCCGACCGCGCCATCGCGGCGGCCTTGCCTACAGTCGCCTCGATCACCAAACACGTCTACTCCGAAGACCTGAGCGTCACCGACTCACGCTTCAACACCGAACCGGCACCCGGCAACGACCCGAACGAACGCACCATGGCCGACCTTATCAACGCGACGCTTAAGGACGAGATGCGCCGCGACCAGCGCATCGTCGTCTTCGGCGAGGACGTCGCCGACGCCACCCGTGACGAGCCGCTGCGCGCGGGCGAGGTCAAGGGCAAGGGCGGCGTCTTCAAGCTGACGGCCGGACTGCAGGCCGAGTTCGGCTCCGACCGCTGCTGGAACTCGCCGCTTGCCGAAGCCAACATCGTCGGCCGGGCGATCGGGATGGCCGTGCGCGGCCTCAAGCCGGTCGTCGAGATCCAGTTCTTCGACTATATCTGGCCCGCCATGCACCAGATGCGCAATGAGCTGCCGGTCATCCGCTGGCGCTCGAACGGCGACTTCTCCTGCCCTCTGGTCATCCGCGTGCCCATCGGCGGCTATCTTATCGGCGGTTCGCTCTATCACTCGCAGTCGGGCGAGAGCATCTTCACCCACACTCCCGGCGTCCGCGTCGTCATGCCTTCGAACGCGCTGGACGCCATGGGCCTGCTACGCACCGCCATCCGGTGCGACGATCCCGTATTGTTTCTTG
Source organism: uncultured Acidobacteriaceae bacterium (assembly GCA_964247945.1). Classification (GTDB taxonomy): domain Bacteria; phylum Acidobacteriota; class Terriglobia; order Terriglobales; family Acidobacteriaceae; genus Edaphobacter. The sequence continues at coordinate 6,897 of CAXTWP010000146.1, forward strand.
AACATAAGCGACTCTATCGCGAGACCTACGGCCGCGCCGTCTATCCCGGGCCGG
>CAXTWP010000147.1:0-6916 GCA_964247945.1 uncultured Acidobacteriaceae bacterium
CGCCCGCTTCACGCTCACCGTCAGCGCTGACGACCGCAACATTGAGAAGAAGGACAAAAGTCTCGACGAGCCCGTTCAGTTCTACACCGGCAAGGACCCGATGCTCTACGAGATTGTCGTCAACTCCATGGAAAAGAACAAGGTCTCCGGCTATCTCGCCACACCGAAGAACGCCCCGCAGATGGCCGCCGCACCGTAGGAGATGCACTGCCATGCTCGCGTAACACAGCATGGGGGACGCAGAGCGCGTCCCCCATGCTGCGTTACGGTTGGATTACTTCTTCTTCGTCGCTGCCTTCTTCGCCGTCTTCGTCGCTGCCTTCTTCGTTGCCATTGTGCCGTTTCTCCCTATCCCTTTAAGCATCGTTCTGCACTATTCTTCGTGCAGCTAACGAAGGTATAGTTTTGTGTCAATTCGCTGTCAAGGGAAAAGTGTGGACATGCAAATCTTTTTTTCAGTGCGTCCCGTTCGCTCCTGCAAATACGCGTCCTTACCAGAGCACATCGCGTTGCGTTGTGTGGCCGCACGAGTCCGAAGACGCTATACTCGCGGCACACATTAACTTCGGAGTATTCCTGATGCGCGCACAGAACCTGATCGCGGCCCTGCTTTCTTTCTTCCTTGCCACCACGCTCTTTGCGCAGAAACGCAGCATCACCGAGAAGGACCTCTTCGACTTCCACTGGATCGGCGACACGGAGGTCGCGCCCGACGGCAGCCGCGCCGTCTTCGTCCAGGCCATAGTCGACGCCAAGCACGAGGGCTACGAGACCGCGCTCTATCTGGTCAATCTAATCGACCCGAAGCCCGAGCCGCGCAAACTCACCAACGGCCCGCGCGACTCGCAGCCGCGCTGGTCCCCGGACGGCAAACAGATCGCCTTCGTTCGCGCGGTCGAAAAGGACGGCAAGCCCCAGCCTGGCCAGGTCTTCCTGCTCTCGCTCGCGGGCGGCGACCCGCAGCCCCTGCCCGCGCTCGACAAGGGCGCAGGCGCGCCGCATTGGTCGCCCGACGGCACCGCCCTCGCCGTCCTCAGCGAAAGGCAGGTCATTCCCGATCCGAAGAAGCCCGAATCAAAAGAAACAGACAACAAGGATCAAGAAGCCAACAAAGAGCCGGAGCACAAAAGCGACGTACGCATCATCACCCGCGCCGTCTACCGCAGCAACGGCACCGGCTACGTGGACTATAAGGACGAGCCGCAGATATACCTCTACGATCTTCCGCGCGACGCCAAGCCCATCCCCAAACCGCACCCCGTCACGTCCGGCCGCTTCGGGGTCGCGGAGTTCCTGTGGTCCCGCGACGGCAAGCAGATCTACTTCACCGCCGAGCGTGTCGACGACCCCTCCTACGACCTCCCGCACAACGAGATTGACGCGGTGGTTATCCCGTCCAGTGACAGCAAGGCCACGCCAGCCTTCACCCTCATCGCGCAAATCAAAGTCGCCGCCTCCGGCCTGGCACTTTCGCCCGACGGCAAGCGCCTCGCCTTCCACGGCGAAGACCAGCGCACGCCCCCGCGCTCGCACCAGCAAGCCGACCTCTTCGTTCTCGATTTGAACGCGCCGCAAACCGCGCCGCGCAATCTCACGGTGAACTACGATTACGAAGCCGGAGGCGGCGTAGGCGGCGACAATACCGCGCCACGCGGTGGCGGCCGCAGCCTCCCCGTCTGGACTTCAGACGGCACCAGCATCATGGACATCGTCGGCAAGCGCGGCAGCGCCCTCGTCGTCTCCATCGACGCCACGTCCGGCGCGGTGCAGGAACTCACCGCAGAAAAGCAAGCAGTCATCGGCTTCTCACCCATGCCCGCTGCGACGAAGCTCCTCACCCTCATCTCCACCCCGGTCAACATCGGCGATCTCTTCCTCGTCAATGCCGACAAGTCCCAGACCCAGCTCACCCAGGTCAACAACGCGCTTTTCTCCAAGCTCAACCTGACCCAGCCGCGAGACCTGCAAGTCACCCCCACCGCCAATGCCAAAGACCTGGCCGGCGAGAAGATCGACACCTTCGTCCAACTGCCGCCGGACTTCGACGCAGGCAAGAAGTACCCGCTCATCCTCAACATTCACGGCGGGCCGCACTCCGCGTACGGCTGGGTCTTCGACCACGAGATGCAGTGGATGGCCGCCAAGGGCTACGTCGTCGTCTATCCCAACCCGCGCGGGTCCACCACCTACGGCCAGCAGTTCGCCAACGTCATCCAGCACAACTACCCCGGCGACGACTTCCACGACCTCATGGACACCGTCGACGCCGTGATCAAGCTCGGCTACGTCGACCCCGCCAAGCTCGGCGTCACCGGCGGCAGCGGCGGCGGCCTGCTCACCGACTGGGTCGTCACCCACACCAACCGCTTCAAGGCAGCCGTCGCGCAGCGCGACATAACAGATTGGGCCAACTGGTGGTACACCGCCGACTTCACCCTCTTCCATCCCACCTGGTTCGAGGGCGCGCCCTTTGACCACCCCGAGGAATTCAAGAAGTACTCTCCCATCACCTACGTCAAAAATATTCAGACACCCATGATGTTCATCCTCGGCGAGGCGGACTACCGCACCCCGCCCACCGCCGGCGGCGAGGACTTCTATCGCGCCCTCAAATACCGCCACATCGACACCGTCATGGTGCGCTTTCCCGGGGAAAGCCATGAGCTCTCCCGGAGCGGCCAGCCCTGGCACCGCATCGAACGCCTCGAAAACATTATTAACTGGATGGACAAGTACCTGCTCGGCACCCCCGAGCCGCAGTACGACTTGGTGCCTGCCGCGGCAAAGTAAAACGGATTGCTCCCGACGGTTACAAATCGTCGCCGGGCTCAGCCTCCGCCGGGAAGTTGCCCTCGCGCCGCATCCGCAAATAGCCTTGGATGAACGGCGCAAGCTCCCCGTCGAGCACCTTGTCTACATCGCCAACTTCCACCCGCGTCCGCAGGTCTTTCGCCATCCGGTAGGGCTGCAGCACATAGCTGCGTATCTGCGACCCGAACTTGATGTCCAGCTTCGAGTCTTCGAGCTTCCGCGCCGTCGCCTTCTTCTTGTCCAGCTCGTACTCGTACAGCTTCGACCGCATCATCTTCATCGCCCGCTCTTTGTTCTTGTGCTGCGAGCGCTCGTTCTGGCATCCCGTCACCAGCCCTGTCGGAATATGCGTAATCCGCACGGCCGAATCGGTCGTATTCACATGCTGTCCGCCCTTGCCACCTGAGCGATACGTATCGATCCGCAGGTCCTCCGTTTTCAGATCGATCACGATCGTGTCGTCGATCTCCGGCGACACGAATACGCTCGCGAAGCTGGTATGCCGCCGCTTGGCCGAGTCGAACGGCGAGATGCGCACCAGCCGGTGCACCCCCGTCTCGCCCGACAGCAGCCCAAACGCAAACTCGCCCGAGATCGTAAACGTTGCCGATTTGATGCCCGCCTCGTCCCCGTCCTGCACTTCGTTGATCTCGACCTTATATCGCTGCCGCTCACCCCAGCGCAGATACATCCGCATCAGCATCTCGGCCCAGTCCTGACTCTCCGTCCCGCCGGCGCCCGGATGCACGGTAACGATTGCATTCAGCGGGTCAGTCTCGCCCGAGAGCATCGTCTTTGCTTCCAGCGCCTCCGAGAACTCGACCAGCGCGGGAATCTCGCGCTGGAGGTCCGGCTCCGTGTCCTCCCCTTCGCGGGCCAGTTCAAAGTAAGCCTCGATGTCGTCCGACCGGCGCGCCAGCTCGGCATCGTCGGCCAGCAGCGTCTCCAGTCGCTTCCGCTCCCGCATCAGCGGCTGCGAGCGCGCCGCGTCGGCCCAGACCGTGGGGTCGGCGATCTTCTGTTCAAGAGAGGCTAGCTCCCGGCGAAGGCGGGACGCGTCAAAGATACTCCCGCAGCTCGCGCACCTTGTCGCGGACCGGGGAGTAGCGGAATTCGAGATCATCAAGCATCCCCTTAGTTTAGTGCATACGAGCCTTCACAGTGGTGAACAACGGACCTATGCTTCGTTCCTCATTCGCTGTGATCCCTCTTTTTCGTGGCCAAGCAAGCTATAGCTGAGTGCACCGATCGTTACCATCATGCAGAGATATGCAAACAAGTCCCCTTGCTTCGTATAAAAAGTCTTTGTTCCTTCATAGTTAAATCCCGTATGCAGAGCCGTTCGGATGTGCCTCGGAGCCGAAGCTGTTACCCGGCCATAAGGGTCAATGGCCGCCGTCACGCCGGTGTTGGTCGACCGTAAAATCCACCGCCGGTTCTCAATCGCCCGCATCCGCGCCATATTCAGGTGCTGCCATGCGGCGCTACTGTCTCCATACCAGCCGTCGTCTGAGATATTCACCAGCACCTCCGCCCCATTGCGGACAAACTGCCTTACCTCATCTCCAAAGATCGACTCATAACAGATAAAAACGCCGATTCTATGACCCCCCGTCGCAAAGATAGTACGGTCTTTCCCGCGATCCATGTCGCCGACCCCGGCGGTCAGCCTATCGGCAAACGAAAAGAACCGCTTGAACGGCACATACTCTCCCCACGGCACGAGGTGAATTTTGTCGTAGCGCCCTGTATAACTTCCATCGGCACCGACCAGATTGGCCGAGTCGTACTCACGCAGCCCTCGCGCAACCGTCTCATCGGCGTCGATTCCTAAGCTCCCAATCACCAGCGGCGCGCCGGCAGCGCGGGCAAGTTCCACCAGCCGCTTGCGAAACTCAGGATCGTCTGACCGAAATCCCGCCGGCGATTCCGGCCATGCCACCAGATCGGTAGGAACGATACGGCGCGTACCCTCGGGACGACTATCCACAAAGAGTAAACATCGCGTCGAGGAGAGTTCGGGAATACCATAGCATCGATCTGCCGGAGGATAAATGCTCAAGTTGGAAAAAGATTGGAGCATTTGCGCCGCTGACTCATAGTTGCCGTTCGACTCCTTGCCTACGCCTAGATTTTCTTGTATCAGCGTCGCCGTGTCATGGGTGGAAATCTGCGTTGGCATTTGCATCCGGCGCAGCGCGGCCAAATAAAGAAGCAGAATGCTCACACTCGCAAGCGTAAGGGCCGGCCGGGTAAACCGTCGCTCCCGTACCCGGATACGGATAAACCAGAGTGCGTTGACCGACACGATTACAAAGGAAAGCCCATATGCCCCCGTATAAGGAGCAATGCGCGTTAGCAACGAGTTATCCACCTGCGTTATGCCGAGCAGGTCCCAGGGAAACCCTGTAAAGCGAGCGCGCGCCAGCTCCACCGCCACCCACAAGAACGGCGAAAGCAGCAAGGCTGCGCGTACCCCCAGCCGCGATCGGCGCAATACCGCAAAGAGAACCGCGAAAAGCGCGTGGTACAGCCCCAGGTAAAGACAGAAAAGCACCACTATGCACGCGGCAATCGGGCTGGCCAGGCCGCCGTACAGATGCATGGTTTGATAGATCCAGTAACAATTCCCGAGATACCACAAGCAGCCGCAGAGATAACCGAGCATCCCGGCCTGCCGGAGATTGAAGGTCTTGCCGTGCCTGTCATTACCACATAAAACGAATAAGAACGGGGCAAGCGCGATCCAGCAGAAAACCGTTTGCCACACAGGCACAGGACCCGCGAGAGGGTAAGGAAGGGTTTGCAGGAAGGCGGAGAGGGTGGTAAGGAGCCAATATTTGACCGGGACACTTCGCATCTGAGCGCAGTCTAACACTCGAGATAATGTGGCAGGTTTCCGCGACTCCAACCAAACTCTCGCTTCGTAATCCGGAATAAAAACGGATTGCGCTTGCATCCATGGAAACTTATTTGCAACGATCTATCTATATCTGTATCGTCTTACATGAGCTGGTTGCATTGTAACTATTAAGAACAATTGAAGCCGAGATATATCCAGGAGGCAACACGTGGAAGTACAAAACATCATTGCGGGAATCGACGAACAGATTGCTAAATTATCCGAGGCGCGCAGGGTACTCGACAGTATCTCCACGCCGGGAGTTGTCAAAAAGCCGGGTCGCGGGCGTCCCAAGGGGAGCAAAAACGCGGCAACCTCCCCAAAAATTGAATTCCCGACATCTGTCGGTAAGCGCAAACTCAGTCCCGAAGGACGCAAGCGCATCGCAGAAGCCATGAAGCGGCGCTGGGCGGAGCGCAAAAAGGCGGAGTAAGAGTTCGCCCTGCTGTGCGAGAACGGGGAGACGGGGCATCCTCGTCTCCCCGTTCTTTTCTACTCGCAGATGGCTAGCGAGTGGCGACTACCTCGCGCAGCGTGTCCTTCGCTAGAAAAAATCGTGTGCCGCTAAACTGGCCCAGCAGCTTTTCGATCTGACGATTGTTGAAGGTGTGCAGCAAAGGGTAGCTGCCCTTTAACTGCATTTCGACAACATCCTTGTCCGTCAGATGATAGCGGCGAAATGTGGCCTCCGGCCCGGCATTCTTGGAATGAAAGAAGGCCAGCAGTTGGCCTCCCGGCTGGAGCACCTGATGCAGTCGAGTGACCACCGGGGTAAGCAGCGGCTCAGGAAGATAGTCCGCCGCATCCCACAAAATCACCACATCGAAGATGCGTCCGGAGAAGTTCAGATTCGTACTCACAAAACCCTTAATATCGTAGCCGGGCGGCTCGCCGTCCTCTCCGGGCACCAGCCATTCAGGACGCGCCGCCTCTTCCGCAAGATTGGCCATGTAGATACTATGACCGAGCGAAGTGATGTAGTTGATGTTGCTTGACGAGGTTGGTCCAATGTCCAGAATGCGCAACGACTCCCGCGTCCGCAAATGCGTAAGCAACTGACCCCAGCCGCTCGAGTGGCGCGGGATGCGTTCCCCACCGCCTGCGCCGGCCTTGTTCTGATTGCCGAAAAGAAGCCGCATACCGACCGCCCCCCCTCCCCGTTATGAGCGTGCGGCGGAGGCGCTTGCAGGATTCAGTTCAACC
>CAXTWP010000148.1:0-1051 GCA_964247945.1 uncultured Acidobacteriaceae bacterium
GTGGAGATCGCGCGGGTACTGAAGAAGACCGGGTCGTTTTACTATCACTGCGACTGGCACGCTTCGCATTATGTGAAGGTGATGCTGGACGTGATCTTTGGAGAAAGTAACTTTCAGAATGAGATCATCTGGAAGCGAACGTTTGCTCATAGTGGAGCGTCTCGCTACGGCACTGTGCATGACACGATCTTGTTCTACACGAAATCAGGTAAGTACACCTGGAACAAGCAGTTTCAGCCCTATGAGCCGGAGTATGTTGAGACCTTTTTCAATCACAAGGACCAGCATGGACACAGGTGGATGCGCATGGACCTGACAGGCGATGGTGTTCGAAAAGGGGACAGCGGAGAGCCGTGGCGCGGCATCGATGTAACGGCAAAAGGAAGACACTGGGCGATTCCGCTGGAAGAGATGCTGCGATACAACTTGCCCGCGGGTGCCAGCAGCCAGGACAAACTTGATGCTTTGGACGCTAAGGGCGCGATCCATTGGCCCGACAAAAAAGGTGGCGTCCCTCGCCTTAAACGCTATGCGGACAAAAGCCCGGGAGTCCCGCTCCAGTCTGTGTGGAACGACATCAGGCCGATTCACAATATGTCCCCGGAACGGCTCGGGTACCCCACGCAGAAGCCATTGACTCTGCTGGAAAGGATCATTAAGGCATCGTCGAAACCGAACGACATTGTTCTGGACGCATTTTGCGGGTGCGGAACAGCTTTGGTTGCGTCGCAGAAGCTGGATCGGCAGTGGATTGGGGTCGATATATCCCCTACAGCCTGCCGGGTGATGTCGAAGCGATTGAGAGACGCGGCTCATATGCCGGAGGGTGAGAAGCTGTGGCTTTTAGGCCGAGGTTTTGTGGTGCGGGACCTGCCGCAGACCGAGCAGCAATTGCGCAAGATGCCTCCGTTCGAGTTCGAGAACTGGGCGGTGATCGCTCTGGGGGGCTTGCCGAACAAGGTGCAGGTGGGCGATATGGGGCTGGATGGGCGGCTGTACCCGGTCTCGGTGCTGCCGGCGGTGAAGCCGGACACGCTCGATTTTATGGACG
>CAXTWP010000148.1:1061-6893 GCA_964247945.1 uncultured Acidobacteriaceae bacterium
AGAAGGAGAAGACTGGCCGGGAGGACATCGACAAGTTCGAGGCTGCAATGATTCGGGCGGAGCGCATGAAAGGCTTCTTTGTGTCGTTTGATTACACAGGGGATGCGATTAAGGAGATCCGGCGATTTCGGCAGCAAACGGGGCGCGTGATCGTGCCGTTGACGGTGCGTGAGATCCTGGACGAAGAGATTGCGATGAAGATGGTGTAGCATTCGTGTGCGGAGTGCAGCGCACCCTCGGCATCGCTTCCGGTCTGCGGGCTGGCATCGTCGTGAACGGCCACCATGTCGAGATCACCGCGAGGCAACTCCCTTCCGTCGATCAGGAAAGAGCAAGAAAAGCTTTGGAGTCCCTGAAGGGCATCAACGCGGGACAACCCTCTCTCTAAGCCGAGTACTTCCGCACCCGCCACAAAGACAAGTGGTAAGTTTTATCCTCGATGCGAGCGCAGTCCTCCGCTACCTTGATGGTGAAGCCGGCACCAATCGGTCGATGAGATACTGGGCCAGCTTCACTGCGGATGCATTGAAGCTCCTATCTCATCGATGCACTGGGGAGAAGTTCTGGGTCTTCTCTTCAAACGTCACGGTACACGGAGCTGAAGTACACTTATCTCGACTTCGCGCCCTTCGACTCACAGTTGTTCCCTGTAACCGCCGGACGCGCTGAACGTGGTGCTCGCAACGAGGCGGAGCACCGCCTACTTTACGTCGATTGCCTGGCCGTCGAACTCGCGACCGACACTGCGAACAGTATTTAGTCGCCGCAGATTTCGATATCAAAACCCGCAGCATCTTTCGCGACTATCGAGTTCCTTCGCATCATGCACAAGCGTTGACCATGACTAGTGCCCCCTTGATCGCTCTTATTGAAGATGAGGAACATCTTGCCCAAGGTCTGCTGTTCAACCTGCGAGCCGAGGGTTATCGGACGCACCACGAGGCGGATGGGGACGCCGCGCTCGCCTGGCTGCTTGCACCGGACGAGCCGCCGGCGGCGATCCTGCTGGACGTCATGCTGCCCGGCCAGGATGGCTTTGCCATCGTCCGCGCTTTGCGCCAGGCAAACCACTACACGCCTGTGTTGATGCTGACGGCGCGCGGCCGCAACGAAGACATTCTGGAGGGTCTTGAAGCGGGAGCCGACGATTACCTGCCGAAACCGTTCGACCTGAACATTCTGCTCATCCGGCTGAAGACGCTGCTGCGGCGCATGGCCTGGCAGAGCGGACAGGCTGCAACGCCGCGCGAGCCGCAACCGCAGCCGAGCGAGTACACCTTCAACCACCGGACCATCCGGTTCGACACGCTGGAGCTCGTCGCTCCCAACCGCTTTACCCACTTGACCCTAATGGAGGCAGACCTGCTGCGCTACTTCACCGACCGCGAAGGCCAGGTGATCTCGCGAAAGCAGATTCTGGAGGAGGTCTGGCGCGTACACGAGGACACCGACACCCGCGCCATCGACAACTTTATCGTGCGACTGCGCCGCTATATCGAGGACGACGCTGCCAACCCCGCGCATCTGGTTACAGTGCGAGGGATTGGTTATCGCTTTATCGCCAATCCCACCACCTGATCCTTACTCCTCGTCCTCACCCAAAAAGATCCTGCCTAATTCGAGCGGAAGTTGGTGAACTGGAGTTCGACGCCGATGTCCTTGGCGCGTAATAGCGCCATTACATCCTGAAGCACGTCGCGGTCCTTTGAGACGACGCGGACGGTATCGCCCTGGATGCTGGCTTGCGCCTTCTTCTTCGAATCCTTGATGGCTGCGACGATGATCTTCGCCTTCTCGGAGGGGATGCCCTGGACGAGCTTGATCTTCTGGCGAAGGCTGGAGTTCGACGCCGGGTCAATCTTCTCGTATTCGAGGTTCTTGAGCGACACGCCGCGCTTCACCAGCTTCTGCGAGAGGATCTCGGTGACGGCCTGCAGCTTGTACTCGTCCTGCGAGGCGAGCTGGATGGTGTCGGTGCCCTCAAGCTCGATCTTTGACTTGGAATCCTTCAGGTCGAAGCGGGCGTGGACCTCCTTGGATGCCTGGTCGATGGCGTTCTTGACCTCTTGAAGCTCTACCTTACTGACGACGTCGAAGCTGTTATCAGATGCCATAAATCTTCCTTGTGCCTTCTTGGGTAATTTTATTATTGCAGGCTACCCGACCGGGCGGGTGGTGGGAAAGAGGCTGTGGAAGTTTTCCGCGGTGAGGGCGGCCACTTCATCGGGCGTGATGCCGCGCAGCTCGGCAAGAGCAGCGGCGGTGTGGACGATCAGGGCAGGCTCATTCTGCCGGCCACGATGCGGTACCGGTGCGAGAAAGGGCGCGTCCGTCTCGACCAGGATGCGGTCGGCCGGCGCGAGTGCGGCGGCTTGGCGGATGGAGGTGGACCTGGGATACGTCAGATTGCCCGCGAACGACAGGTGAAAGTTGGCCGAAAGCGAACGCCGCGCCTGTTCGACCGAGCCCGAGAAGCAGTGCATGATGCCGCCGTTTGCACCCGCTCCTGTAACCGGCCAATGTTTGACGATTAGAGCAAGCAGGTCCTCCCAAGCGTCCGCCGCGCCGAACTTCTCCTTCGCTTCGGGGCGGGCGAGCTCCGAGGTGCGGCAATGGATCAAGATCGGCTTGGAGGCGGCGGCGGCGATCCGCATCTGGTCGATGAACGCGGCCTGCTGGGTAGCACTGTCCGGATTGTCGGCGTGGTAGTAGTCGAGGCCGCTCTCGCCGATGGCGACACAGCGCGGGTCCATCGTGAGCTCGGCCAATCGTGCGAGGGCGTGGGGTGTGGCGTTGGCCGCCTCTTGCGGGTGGATGCCCGCGCTGGCGTAGATGGCGGGACTGCCCTGCTGCGCGCGGGCAATCTCCAGGGCACGGTGCATGGTGGCCGGGCCGTCGCCGATGCCGATGGCCAGCAGGGTGCCGACGCCGACCTCGCGGGCGCGCTCCAGCACCACCGGCAGGTCCTCGTAGTCGTCCAGATGGCAATGAGAGTCGATCAAGAGGGGCACGGTGTAAGGGTAACAAGGTGCCGGGGACGACGGGTCTGCGGTAGGATGGCGGGATGAAAAACATGAACCGTCGCGATCTTTGTCTAACGCTGACTGCTCTGGCGGCGCTTCCCGGCACCCTGGTTGAAGGACAGATGCCGGCCGGCACGACACTCTCGAAGTCGCAGTCCTTCCCTTTCGACCAGATGCACGGGACGCCGAATCAGGACGGCTTCATCAGCCGGCAAGTTGTCCGCGGGGTGCTGGCGACCGGTGAGACGGTCGAGATGCATGAGAGCACCCTTCAACCAGGCAAGATGCCGCACCCGCCCCATCGTCACCGGCACTCGGAGTTCCTGATGATTCGCGAAGGACAGATCGACTTCTACAACGACGGCGTGACGGAGCACGTTGGGCCCGGCGGCGTGATCTTCATCTCCTCCAACGTGAAGCACGGCATGAAGAACGTCGGCGACGCTCCGGCGAACTACTTCGTGGTAGGAGTTGGCCCGGAGACGCCGGCGGTACCTGCCTAGGCTAGTTGGTCCAATCGAGGATGACCTTGCCGGAGTTGCCCGAGCGCATGGCGTCGAAGCCTTCTTCGTAGTCGCGCCAGGATAGCCGGTGCGTGATAACCGGCGAGATGTCGAGGCCGGACTCCAGCATGACCGTCATCTTGTACCAGGTCTCGTACATCTCGCGGCCGTAGATGCCGCGCAAGGTGAGCTGATTGAAGACGACCTGGTTCCAATCGATGGCGATCGGTTCCGACGGGATGCCGAGCATGGCGATCTTGCCGCCATGGCTCATATTGCCGAGCATGTCGCGAAAAGCCTGCCGGTTGCCGGACATCTCCAGGCCCACATCGAAACCTTCCTGCATATGGAGTTGCTGCTGGACGGCCTGGAGCGTGGTGGCGAGCGGGTCGACGGCGAGGGTGACGCCGACCTTCTCGGCGAGCGCGCGGCGATAGGGATTGGGGTCGGAGATGACGACGTAACGCGCTCCGGCATGGCGCGCGACCGTGGCGGCCATGATGCCGATCGGGCCTGCACCCGTAACCAGCACGTCTTCGCCGAGCACCGGAAAGGCCAGGGCGGTGTGGACGGCGTTGCCGAGGGGGTCGAAGATGGCAGCGATCTCTGTTTCAATCTTGCGAGGACCAGCCGCGTGTTGCCAGATGTTCGTCATGGGCAGAACGATGAACTCAGCGAAGGCACCGTTGCGGTTGACCCCGACGCCCGAGGTGTGGGCGCAGAGATGGCGCCGCCCGGCCAGGCAGTTGCGGCAACGGCCGCAGACTACGTGACCCTCGCCCGAGACAAGCTGGCCGAGGCTTACATCGGCGACGTTCGAGCCGACGGCTACAACCTCGCCGACAAACTCATGACCGATGGTGAGGCCGATGGGAATGGTGGGGCTGGCCCAGGCGTCCCACTCGTAGATGTGCAGGTCGGTGCCGCAGATGCCGGTCTTAAGCACGCGGATGGTGACGTCGTTGATGCCCATCTCGGGCTCGGGTACATCTTCCAGCCAGAGGCCGCGTTCGGCGTGGCTTTTTACCAATGCCTTCAAAACAAATCCTTTGCCGCGGGGTGCAAGCCAATGAGAGCCGCTTCCCGCGATTCGGCCACTTCCGTGCACTTTGTTTCTATCGTAAATGACAGTTGCCCAGCATCCTAGACCGGAGATACATTGGGACGAACGACGGCAGAGAATGCAGGAGTCGACGATGTCGCTCAACCCGCATCTTCACGACTGGATTGTACTTACCCTGGTGCTCGCCAGCGTCACCATACCGCTAGGGGCACAGGCGGGGGCCGGCGCCAAGCCTGCTGCTCAGCCTGCCATGAGCGCATCTCCTTCAACGGGCGGGCAGTCCACGTTCGATATCCCGGCCCATCCGCTTTCGGGCAAGGAACAGCGCGAGGCGCAGATTGCGGCCGATACGGCGAAGCTCTACCAATTAGCGCAGGAGTTGAAGGTGGAGCTGGACAAGAGCACAAAAGACACGCTTTCGCTCACGGTGATTAAGAAGGCGGCTGAGATCGAGAAGCTCGCGCACAGTCTCAGCGAGCGTATGAAGAGCAACTAGAGTCAAGAGCAAACCGCCGGACCTTCTACAATGGGACGATGCTGCTTGAAGGAATGCACCTCCCGCTGACGACGCCGTTCTTCGCCGATGGGCGGCTGAACCTGCGCAAGCTGGAGCAGAACGTGGCCCGGTACTCGTTGACGCCTGCCGCGGGGATGCTGGTGCTGGGGCAGAGCGGCGAGGCCAACCTGCTGACGGATAGCGAACACGATGCCGTTTTGCGGACGGCGATCGGTGCGGCGGCTTCGTCCAAGGTGATGCTTGCCGGGGTATCGTGCGATGGCATCGCGGCGACGCTCATGCGGATTGAGTTGGCCGCGACGCTGCGCTATGACGCGGCCGTGGTGGCGCACCCGAGCTTCGCGGGTATCGCTGCCGCCGAACAAGGGGCGTACCTGCGAACCGTGGCGGACCGTTCGCCGCTGCCGCTGGTTGTGCGCGGGCCAGTGACCGATGAGTTGCTGCATGAGCTGGCGTTCCATCCGCAGGTAATCGGCTATGTGCACGACTTCGCGGCCGCCGAAGAGGTGGAGCGGCTGCTTGCGAAGACTGCCGGAGTGCAGCGGAGTGTAATGGTAACGCCGGTCTTTGCTGCCGCTACCAGCCGGATGACAGCGTTACGGGCGGCGGAGGGGATGGTCTCCGCGGCCGGCCTTGGCGGCGGAAGCGCCGTGATGACCGCGCCCGCGGCTCCGGCAATCAGGACGCGCACGAAGCGGGGCGGCTTCCAGGTCCTTGCCGGGCGCG
>CAXTWP010000149.1:0-5326 GCA_964247945.1 uncultured Acidobacteriaceae bacterium
ACCAGATTCGGGACAAGATCGGCGTGATGTTCGGGAATCCGGAGACGACGACGGGCGGGAAGGCGCTGAAGTTTTACTCGTCAATGCGCATCGACATTCGGCGGATCGGCGCGGTGAAGGAGGGCGATGTCGTCGTCGGGTCGCGGACGAAGGTCAAGATTGTGAAGAACAAGGTGGCCGCGCCGTTCCGCGACGCCGAGTTCGACATCCTCTACGGCGAAGGCATCTCGCGCGAGGGCGATGTGCTCGACCTGGCAGTGACCAACAGCATCGTCGATAAGAGCGGTGCCTGGTACAGCTATCAGGGGGAACGGATCGGCCAAGGCCGCGAGAATGTCCGTGCTTTCTTGAAAGACAACAAGGACGTGTTTGCGCGGGTAGACGCGGAGTTGCGGAAGAAGCTGGGCATCGCGGGCGTAACGGCGGCTGAAATTCCGGCCGTGCCCGTCAACGGGACAGTTATAGCGCAAGAGGCGTTGAAGGTGGGAAGCAGGAAATAACGCTTCTCTTACTTGGCAGCCTGTGTATGCTTTTCTTGTCCATGCATACCGTCAAGGCAATTTATCCGGGAACGTTCGACCCGCTCACCAACGGTCATCTTGATTTGATTGCCCGTGGAGCGAAGATCGTGGATCAACTGGTGGTTGCGATCTTACGGAACACGGAAAAGGGTGAGCCGCTGTTTACCGTCGAGGAGCGGGTGGAGATGATCTCGGCCGCCACCAAAGACTTTGAGAACGTTTCGGTGATGACCTTCAACGGACTGCTCGTCGATTTCGCGCGCGAGCAGGGCGCGGCGGCGGTCTTGCGCGGTATCCGCGCCATCTCCGACTATGAGTACGAGTTTCAGATGGCGATGATGAACCGCAAGCTGAATCCCGACATTGAGACGCTGTTTATGATGCCGGCGGAAAAATACACCTATGTCAGTTCCCGGCTAGTTAAAGGCGTCTTCCGGTTGGGCGGGGATGTGAGCGAGCTGGTGCCTCCGTTGGTGATGGAGCGGCTTAGGTCGAAGGAGCCTCGAGCGTGAGCAACTTCTGGAGAGCAGCACGGGTTTGTGGGTGATAGGGGGTTTGTGTTCATGAGATTGCGCACAGGTTGCGGTTTACTGCTTGTCCTGGCGATGGCGTCCGGAGCAAGTTTGCTCGGACAGGCGGACGCTCCAGCCACGCCGACAACTCCAACGCAGCAGTCGACTGCTCCCGCGCAAACCGCGCCTTCGGTCGCTCCGGTGCAGTCAGCGCCGGCGCTCACACCGAACGCTCCGCCAAACCAGAGTACGGCCCCACCACCGGCGGCTCCGGGCGCGCAGCCCGCGCGCAATCCGGATGGCACTTACACCATCCGGCAGAGTTCGCGCCTGGTGATCCTGGACGTTGTCGCGACGGACGCCAAAGGAAATCTTGTCACAGACCTGAAGCGTGAAGACTTCCATGTAACCGAGGCCAAGGAAAGGCAGGCGATCCTGAACTTCGAACCCGCCGGCGCGCATGTGCTGAGTCCCGAGTTGACGATCAATTCGACGGCCGATCTGGACCGGCTGGCACCGCGCGCGCCGGTCAACATCATCCTTCTGGACGAGTTCAATACGCGCTTTGAGGACATGGCATTTGCGCGATACAGCCTAAAGAAGTTCCTGGAAAAGCAGCCGGCTAAGCTGAGCACGACAATGGCGGTCGGAGCGATTCGCAACGGCGTTCGGCGCGCTGATGCAGGTGGCGGAGGCGACGATTGGCCATCAAGGTCATAAAAACATGATCTGGATCGGGCGCGGATTTCCGGCGTTCAACTTCGCCAACCTGCAGGTCGATGCGGAAGCGCGAGTGAACAACGCGGTGCAGGTCTGCGTGAACATGCTGCGCGACGCGCGGGTGACGCTCTACTCGGTCGACCCGGCGGGCCTCCAGGTGGACCAGACGCGGTACGGGATGGATGCCGCGTTTGCAGACCCCTTTGGCGGCAACTACACCTTCAATAAGCTGGCGAAGGCGACGGGCGGCAAGGCGTTGTACGGCCGGAACGATGTGGACGCGGAGATCGGCACGGGCATCCGTGACGGATCGAGTTTCTATACGCTGACATACCGGCCGAGCAACACGTCAATGGACCCGCAGAAATTCCGCAAGATCGCGGTGACGGTCGAACGTCCCGGAGTTACAGCCACGACCCGCGAAGGCTACTACCTGCAATATGGCGCTCCGCGCGTGAACCCGCAGAACCCGTCGCGGCGGGTAATGTTCGATCTGACCTCGGCGGAGAGCAACGGGATGGTGTACGACGCGGTGCCGTTTACGTTGAAGCCGGTCGCGGGCAAGCCGGATGAGTTCGTGGCGCACATTGAGCCGCGCGGCATGGTATGGAGCTACGCCACGGACACGGAGGGCCGCAAGGCGGAGTTGATCCTGATGGTGTCGACCTTTGACAAGAAGGGAAAAGAGTTGAAGCGGGATGCGCGCAGCATCAAGCTGGCGGCGCCAAAAACGGTCGCGCCGACAGGACAAATTGAACTGGGAGCGGACCTGCCGGTGAAAGTGGAGCATGACGCGAAAGCTGTGCGGGCCCGCGTAGTGGTGCGGGTGACCGCGACAGGACGGATCGGCACACAGGATATTGCGCTCGGCGAGGCGGCTGTAGTTCCTCCTCCCGCCGCCCTCGGGCCTGGTACGCCATAGAGGGCTAGCTCATCAGATGCCGCAGGCCGAAGCCGATCATCCCCAGCAAGGCCAATATCACTGCGAGCAGCAGAGAGCCGATGAAGAGGTTGGCGACGCGCTTGTTCTGAGCGCGCGGCTGGGTGATGCCGAAGGTCATGATGAAGCTGTGCACGATGCGGTCGAGCCACTCCATATGTACTATCCTTCCGGTCCCTTGCAGCGGCTATTGATTCTCCTCGATGATAGCGACATCCCACGGTCCCAGACTCAGGGTCGCTCCGGAGAAGGTCGTGCGGCCGGTCAAGAGATCGATTCCTGCAAAGTATGTATAAGGCACCTTGACCGCTGCTGCTGAGTAATTCAGGTAGTAATGAATGCGTCTTCCGGCGCGATTAGTGCCATGCTTGGCGCGGACTGCAACTGGGAGGGTCTGGTCAGGAACGGTCAGCCCTGCATCGCGCAGTGTATCCAAGATTACGGCTTGTTGAAGGGTGTCGGAGAGCATGGTGCCTTCGTAGGTGAGGCTGCCCGCGCCGAACTGATTACGGGTGAGGGCGGGCCAGCGGCCGAAGAAGGGGTGGTCGTAGAAGGCGAGCGGCTTGGCGGTGGTGGGGAGTAGGAACTCGGCCCAGGTGCTTACCTTGTTGCCCGCGGGCGTGACGTGGAAGGGATTGCCCTTGAGTTCAAGCGGGTGTTCGAGGTTTGAAAACTCCTGGTACGTAAAGCCGGCGGCGTCGCGCAACGGCCCAGGCGCGCGCTCCCAGCGCACAGCAGAGTTCTCGTTGGTGAAGCCGCTTTTGAAGGTCATCAGCACGTGGCCGCCGCCGTGCACGTAATCGGTGATCTTCTTGAGCAGCGCATCGTCGGCGCTGTACAACGCAGGCACGATCAGCAGTTTGTACCCGGCAAAATCCGCCGCCTCGGGAAAGACGAAGTCTGCGCCGACATTAGCCTGGTAGAGGGATTCATGGAGCTGCGAAAGGATGGCGTTGTAGCTTCCGGCGGCCTTGCCGGGCTCCCATCCGGGGCCGCCCTGGCGCTCGAAGGGCATAAAGCTGAGGGCGTTGGAGGAGTCGACGCTGTAGAGGATGGCCACGTCGTTCTTGATCTTGAGGCCGACGATCTCCGGGCCGACTTTTTTTAATTCGTGGGCGATGCGGGAGACCTCGGCGTAGGCGCGGTTTGGTTCGAGGTCGTGGCTGAGGACGCCCTTCCAGTAGGTCTCCTGGCCGGCGTGGATGGAGTGCCAGTGCCAATACTCGACCATGTTCGCGCCGGAGGAGAGGTCGGTGTAGACATCGAGGCGGAGTTGGCCGTCTTACAACGGAAATTGGCCGGCGGAGTCCCAGCCGAGGGTCTGGGCGTTAGTCTCGGTGACGAGGAAGTTCTGGCGCTTGAGGGAGCGGGAGAAGTCGCCCTGGAGGGCCTGCCAGGCCCCGTCGAGATGATCTTGCGTTCCGTGGTACGGGTTGTTGGCGACAATGTCGAGCGATTTGGCTACCTCGAACTCGTTCACGTCCATCTTCATCATTGAGCCGTAGTCCTGGGTGACGAACTGGTCCGGCCGGCGCGCCTTGCGGACCAGGGCGGCCTGAAAGGCGAGGTAGTCGACGACGCGCATCTGTTGCCAGCGCGACCACTCCAGCTTATAGCTGGTGCTGGTGGCGTTGTCGCGCGTGGGCATGTCGGCCCAGTCGTTCACATCCTCACCCCAGTAGTTGAGGAACCAGGCCTTGTTGAGGGCGTCGGTGGTGCCGAACTTCTGCTTCAGATGGCGGACGAAGCCGTCAAAAACGTCCGGGTTCGACGCACCGTTGGAGCCGGTCTCATTGTCGATCTGCCAACCGATCACGGCCGGATTATCCTTGTAATGCCCCACCAGGTTGGTGATAACGCGCGCGGCGTAGAAGCGGAACTTCGGGTTATCGGTGTCCGTATTCTGGCGCATCCCGTAGCTGACCGCAGCCCCGCCGAGCGGCCGGGCATAGAACTCCGGGTGTGCCTTGCCCATCCAGGGCGGCATCGAGTAGGTTGGCGTTCCCATAATCACCTTGATACCAGCCTTGCCCATCGCGTCAACAACGCGGTCCATCCAGGCGTACTCAAACTTGCCGTCCGCCGGCTCCCATAGGCTCCAGGTGGACTCGCCCATGCGGACCACGGAGATACCCGCCTGCTGCATCAGGGCGACATCCTTCTCCAGCCGCCCGGGCTGCAGGTCCGCTGGCATGTACTCGTTGTAGTAAGCCGCGCCGTAGAGGACGGTAGGCAGGCTGGCACCGGGAGGTACGCTTTGGGCGGCGGCAAAGAGGCAAGTCGCGGTGAGCGTGAGGAGCGCAACGCGGCGCAAGATACGATTGACGGCCATTGGTTCGGAACTCCGCAAAACAATCCACCGATGTTCTCACGCCGTTGTGATGGTTGCACAGCTTGCGGACTTAGGCCTTGTTCTATTTCCACAGATACTGACCGGATTACGGCGCGCGCCAAAGCGAGAGTATGATTTAAAGGTGCCGAAGTATTCTATTGTCGTCCCGTTCCACAACGAAGAGGACAACGTAACCACGCTTTACGATCGCCTAAAGAGCGTGATGGAGCAGGTGGCCGAACCATTCGAGTTGGTCTTTGTGGACGATGGGTCGCGCGACCGCACCTACCGGCTGCTGGAA
>CAXTWP010000149.1:5336-6847 GCA_964247945.1 uncultured Acidobacteriaceae bacterium
GTGCGGGTGGTCAAGCTGCGCCGCAACTTCGGCCAGACCAGCGCGCTTGCCGCAGGTTTCGACCACTCCCAAGGCGAGTTCATCCTTGCGATGGACGGCGACCTGCAACACTCGCCCGATGAGGTCCCGAACTTTCTCGCAAAACTGGAAGAGGGCTACGACGTGGTCAGCGGCTGGCGCGTCGCCCGCGTCGACAGCGTGCTGATGCGCCGCCTTCCCTCACGCGCGGCCAACTGGCTGATGGCGAAGCTCTCCGGGGTCAACATCCACGATTTCGGCACTACCTTCAAGGCGTATCGGCGCGAAGTCATCCAGAACATCCCCCTCTACGGCGAGATGCACCGCTTTATCCCCGCGCTGGCAAGCTGGTACGGCGCAAGCATTTGCGAGATTCCGATCACCATCGCCGAGCGCGAGCGCGGCAAGAGCCACTACGGCATTTCGCGCACCATCCGGGTCTTCTTCGACCTGCTGACGATCCGGTTCCTGCTCAAGTACATGACCCGCCCGCTGCACTTCTTCGGGTCCATCGGCGCGCTCGGTGTCCTCACCGGCTCGTTTATGGCAATTTGGCTGCTCGTGCTCAAGGTCGCCACCGGGCAGCACATCATGGCGCTGCACGGTCCCCTGTTCGTCATCGCCGGGGTGCTGATCCTTGCGGGTGTCCAAATGGTCGGCATCGGCCTTCTCGGCGAGTTGCAGGTGCGGCACTTCCATACCGCCAGCCAGCGCGCGCCCTACGCCATCGATCGCATTCTGCGGCTGCGGTCGGAAGAGAGCCTGCTGCAGTAGCTAGCGCGCCGTGGCTAGCCTAGCCTGGTACGCCCGCTCTTGGGTGTTCACAAATCGCTGATAACCCTCGGGATCGACAAAGACGTTTGGCTTTCCGCTCTTCATCCGTGCATACTTCGCTTCCATGTCGAAGAACTGCGCATGAGACCCCAGAAAGATGTCGCACGGGAGCCCATGCAGCACCCGGAACGCCCGCGCATAGTCGTCCGCCATGTTGGGGTAATGCGGGTCGCCGCGCAGCTTGTAGGCGTCGAGCACCGACGTGCTCCCTACAATCACCACGTCGTAGCTCTTCAGGCCCTCGACCACTTTCATTGTCCAGGTCGTGCATCCTTTGGTATGCCCCGGCGTCAGGTGCGCCACCAGCACTGTGCCGCCCAATCTCACCCCGTCGCCGTCATGCAGGACGCGGTCGACCTTGGCGCGGGGATACTGGGCCAGCCCGCCGTTGCCGAAGTCAGGCTTGCCGCCAAGCCCAACAACCGCGGCATCGCCTTCCATCACCTCGTACCTGGCACCAATGGCGCGCAGGATGGCCGCGCTGCCGGCGGCGTGGTCGAAGTGGGCGTGGCTGATGAGCAGAATTTTGACGTCGCTCGGCTTGAAGCCGAGGGCTTTAATGTTGCCGAGGATCTGCGGCGCGGAACTCGCCAGGTTGCTGTTGATCAGGATGCTGCCCTCGGGGGTCACTACTAAGTAGGCAGCAAGGTCTCTGCTGC
>CAXTWP010000150.1:0-3447 GCA_964247945.1 uncultured Acidobacteriaceae bacterium
GCATCCCGCAGATCACCGTGGAATCCCTGAAACAGAAGCTCGACGCGTGCGAGGACGTCCTTGTTCTCGACGTCCGCGAGCCGCACGAGTACGCTATCGTCAACATCGGCGGCAAGCTCCTGCCGCTCGGCGAGGTCGCTCAGCGCACTACGGAGCTAGGCGACAAGGACCGCGAGATCGTGGTTCACTGCAAGTCCGGTGCCCGCTCCCAGAAGGCCTCGGTCGCCCTCAAGAATGCCGGCTTCACCCACGTCTCCAATCTAACCGGCGGCATCCTGGCCTGGGCCGACACGATCGACCACAATCTTCCAAAGTATTAAGCTGTAGGACCTGCGACGATAACGTTAACGTCTACGGTTTTGCTCGCGTTGGAGCTGGCGGTAGGCTTCGCTTTTGCCGATGCCGCGGGCGCGGGCGGCTTGTTTCAGCGCATCCATTTCTGTCAGCTTCTGCGACTGGATGAGGGCGGCGACGGCTTCGGCTAAAGTCTGGGTAGTAGCCGCTGCGTGGGCGGGCGCGGGCGCAAACAGCAGGACAATTTCGCCGCGAACTGAGGCGCGGGCCGCGAGCGTGGCGAGCACATCGGCAACCGGTCCGCGTAGGAACTCCTCGTGCAGCTTGGTCAACTCGCGGGCGAGGACAATGTGCTGAGCGGGGCCGAAGGTGTTGATCAGGTCGGCGAGGGTGTCGAGGATGCGGTGCGGGGCCTCGTACAGGAGGTGAACACCGCCGTCGCGGTGGAGGGCTTCGAGCGCGGTTCGACGCGCGCCCTCCTTGGCGGGAAGGAAGCCGTGGAAGGTGAAGCGGGCCGTGTCCAGGCCGCTGGCGATCAGTGCGGAGAGAGCAGCGTTCGCCCCAGGAACAGGAAAGACAGGTACGCCGGCGGTGATGGCGGCGGCGGTAATTTGGCCACCTGGATCGGCGATCCCGGGGGTGCCGGCGTCGGAGACGACCGCGAGGCGGGCACCGGCGCGCAGCTCGGCGGTGAGCTGGTCCGCGCGCGCGGCTTCGTTGTGCAGGTGGTAGCTGAGGGTCGGGGTGCGGATGCCGAAGTGGTTCAGCAGCTTCTGTGTCTGACGAGTATCCTCGCAGGCGATTCGGTCGACCGAGCGCAAGACGCGCAGGGCGCGGAGGCTTATGTCTTCGAGGTTGCCGATGGGAGTTGCGACAAGGTAGAGGCCGGGAGCAAGAGGCTTGTCTGCGTGGTTTTTTTCGTGCTGTGGCTCGGCTTCCATCGTCAGTTTTGCGCGCGAAGTCTGCGGGTGCGGTTGAGCATCCCCATCGACTGGGCCAGGTTTTGCGGGGTGATGATGCCGACCACGCGCTCGCCTTCGAGCACCGGAAGGAGTTGCGCGCCGCGGCCTGCCATGACGCGGCGGAGAGTTTTGACGAGTGAATCATCAGGGTGGGCGGACTGGAACGAGCGGGTCATGACACCCTGAACGTAACCGTTGCCTTGGCTGGCCAGCGCTTCAACGAGGCTTTGTCGGGAGACCGCGCCGACCATGCTGACGCCGCGCACGACCGGGAAGACATCCTGCATCACGTGGACGGAGCGCTGAAGGGCGTCTTCAAGCGTGTCCGAGGCCGACAGGGTGCTGTACTCGGTCAGCATCACGTCGCGCATTTTGACGGTATCGGTCTCCGTGGCGGGCTGAAAGCCGGGGTCTTCGAGGTTTGCGGCGAAGAGGACGAAGCCACCCATGATCGCACCCCAAAGATTATTGGTGTAGAAGCCGGTGACCATGACCAGAAAACAGGCAACCTGTGTGAGTCCGGAGGAGGAGCGCAGAGCCTTCAGGCTGCCGTGGACTTTGATCATCTCGGCTCGAAGCACGCGGCCGCAGTCGAGCGGCAGCGCAGGCACAAGATGCAGGAGTCCGAGCAGGAGGTTCGACCAGATGAAGGCGCGGAGCAGATGGCCGGGAAGGATGAAGGGCCGTACGAGGAAGTCGACCTGTGGGGTAATGGTAAGGACGATGGAGGCTAGCGTAAGGCCGAAGAGCAGGTTGGCGGTCGGGCCGATCAACGCCAGGCGGCGTTGCATCGCCGGAGTGTTGGCGCGCTCCGTTGCTTCCCCGTCCGCGTAGGCAAAGAGACCGTTGGTGGGCAGCAGCAGGATGGAGCGCAACTTGAGACCCCACCAGGCGGCACCGAAGGCGCGCGCAATCTCGCGAACCGCGACGGAGACCAAGAGGAGCAGCCAAAGGACGATGCCGCGACCGCCATTTCCTTCGAGCATGGAGGCATAGCCGATGCACAGCCCAAGCAGGATCAGGCAGAAGATGTGAACACGGACTTCCACGCCGAAGAACGTGCCGATCGGGAGAGACCATCCGCGCATCGTTCTATTGTATGCGCCGGGAGTGAGTGCGGGCGGACAGTACAGTAAGAGCTGTATGCGTGTGATTGCCGGAACCTTTCGCTCTCGTATCCTGACCGCACCCAAGGGGCTGGAGACGCGGCCGACGAGCGACCGGCTCCGTGAGACGCTGTTCAACATCCTCGCGCCGCGGGTGGAGGGTTGCCGCTTTCTCGACCTTTACGCGGGGACGGGCGCGGTGGGCATCGAGGCCTTGAGCCGCGGCGCGGCGCATGTATGGTTCAGCGAAAACGCCGTGCCTGCGACCGCGGCGCTGCGGGCAAACCTGGCGGCGCTGAAGATCGTTCGGGGATACACGCTTGAGGACCGAGGAACAGGCGCACTGCTCCAGCGGCTGGGCAAGCTGGGTTCGCCGATTGATCTTATCTACCTCGACCCACCGTATGAGGCGGAGGCGGAGTACGAAGGGACGCTCGGGTTTCTGGGCAGCGCGCGGGGACGAACCGGGTTGGCGAAGGACGCGGTGGTGGTGGCGGAGCACTCGAGCAAGGTGCCGCTGGCGGATCGGTATGGGGGTCTACAGCAGACGCGGACGCGCAAGCACGGCGAGGCGGCCTTGAGCTTTTACGCCTGGAGCGTCACCGGTTAGGCAATCGCTTCGGGCGATGCGGTAGGATTCCGTGCAGGAAGGATTTCGATGCCGCACCACCACAAACGGCCGATACGATACCACCGCCATCGCGTTCTGGACCCCAGTCCGGCACCGAAGCCCAAGCCCTCGTTGAACACCTTCGACATCGCATTGCAGGATCTGCGCTCCGCACTGGGAAACGTCTTCGTCATGGCGGCGTTTCGCGAACTGCTGCCGCCGTTCCTTCTTCCCCGCGTCATGACAGACGATCAGGTGCTTCAGTATTTGGCGCATCAGATCTCGCTTGGGATGATGGCGATCCGCCCGACGACAGCGGGTGGGGACCTTCCCTGGCCGCAGATCCTTGCGGACCTAAAGCGGTTTGAGGGGGTCGTCAACCATATGTACGTGGATTCGAAAGGCTACGTGACGGTGGGAGTCGGCAAGATGCTGCCCAATGCGGCGGAAGCGCAGAAGCTCGGCTTTGTGGTGC
>CAXTWP010000150.1:3457-6798 GCA_964247945.1 uncultured Acidobacteriaceae bacterium
CCACGGGAGCGAAGGCTACGCCGGCACAGATCGCGGCTGACTTCGCCAAAGTGGCGGCGCAGCCGAGCAATCAGCTTCCGCAGAAGTACACAAGCGATCTGGACCTGCCGCAGACCGAGATCGATCGGTTGGTGAAGGAGATCGCGGAGCGCTGCGACAAGGAGGTCGCCAGCCGCTACAAGGGATATGCCAGTTACCCGGTCGAGGTGCGGCAGGTGCTGATCGACATGCGGTACAACATGGGCGGCAACATGGACAAGTTCAAGAACTTCAAGAAGTGGGTGGAACAGGCCGCCACCAGTCATAGCGCAAGCGACTGGACCAACGCCGCCAAGGAGTCGTACCGAAGAGATGTGCAACAGGACCGGAACGATTGGGCCAGCGACATGATCTTGAAGGGCGGCGGAGTGAAGAAGTGAGAATGCGCGGAACCTCCGCTCTGTCGTTGTTCTGTGGCTTGTATGCGGCGCTCTGCCTTTGCTTCGCTGCTTTCGCGCAGGCTCCAGCCGGCGTATGGACCTCGCCCGCGCTTGGCCTGAGGCCGGGTCAGTCGCTTGCCGGCGCGCTCGAATCTCCCTTTGAGACGCCCTTCGAGGTGACGCTGAGCGCTCCGATCAAGGGAACGGCGGCAACACTGCGGAGTTGCCGGGACTATCTTCCGGTGGAGCGAATGATTTACTCCGCTGGGCCGGCGGCGATTGCGAATGTGCTGCGTGCGGAGGGTTCGCGCTGCGATGCGCTCGATCTGCTGCGGTCGGCCCGTCCGGCGAAGCGGCTGGCGTTTGCGAATTTCTCTTTTCAGCGCGCGTCGGTCAAGGAGCTTCCGCCTGGGCTGGCGCTGCTGCCGAGTGACGAGCAGCAGCGGGTCGCGCGGGACCTCGCGGAACGCGGCGGCTCGCTTTTTGATCTGGAGAAGAAGGTCGTGCTGAGGGCGAAGAGCCGCAACCAAGCGGAGCTTTCGACAGGAGATTGGACGGCCACGCTGACGGTGTGGGGACGCGGCGATTTTCTCGGCGACGGCAGGGAAGAGTTGCTGCTGTGGCGCAACGCCGCAGCCCTTGGCGGCACCTTGCGGTCGAGCCGCGTGTTCCTACTCGTAAGACCACAAGGCGATGGACCTCTTCGCGTCGTCCGCGAACGTCCCTGAGCACCGCTAAGCCACACCTCCTTCGTGTTTGCCCGTGCGCAGGTCCAGCCGGAAGGGCACCTCGCGGTCGGTGCGAACGTCCCAGCCGAAACCGACTAGATCGTCGCCGGAGATCTCCGCCAGGCGCAGCCCTTCGGAGGTCAGCTTGGCGGTCTGCCAAGCCTGGCCGTGCTCGCCCCAAGCGATGATCGAATGAAAGCCGGTGAACAGGAGTAGGCGCTGCGGTTCGAGGACGCGGACCTCGACGACGGGCTTGAGGGTAAGATGGGTCGAGCGCTCGGGAGCGAACGTGTCGATCAGGTAGGCGTAGCCTCCCGCGACGGCGCAGAGCTCATGCGGATTTGGGCAGGCGAAGATGCCCGTGGGCAAGGTGGGGCTTAGGAAGCCCCGGGCGCAGGTGGCGAGAAAGGTGCCGCCGGTCTGCGGCTTGACTTGCAGCAGCAGCGCGCCGCGGGCGAGGGCGTCTTCTTCTCCGGCGATCTGGCGCGGGTAGGTGAACTGGCGGGCCGGAGCGATCAGCGGCTCGCGGGTGAGGACTTCGGCGGTCCAGCTCTGGGCGAAGGCCATTCAGTCGAGTGCCTCAAGCGCCTGTTCGATGTCTTCGAGGAGGTCTTCGACGGCCTCGCACCCCGCGCTGAGACGTATGAGGCCCTCGGCGATAGCATCGCCGCCCCAGCGCGCGCGGCGCTCGGCGGTGGTGGTGATGCCGCCGAAGCTGGTGGTGTTGGTGATGAGCTTGGAGCGCGAGAGGAAGGTCTCGGCGGCGGCCTTGTCGTGGAGGATAAAGCTGAGGACGGCCCCGAGATGGTGCATCTGCTTGGTGGCCGTGTCGTGGCCCGTATGCGTTGTGAGGCCGGGATAAAGGACGATCTCCACCTCACGGCGGCAGCTGAGCCACTCGGCGATCTGCTGGGCATTCGCGCAGCTGCGTTCCAGGCGCAGGGGGAGAGTAGCGAGGGAGCGGAGGGCGAGCCACGACTCCATGGGACCGACGATGCCGCCGGTCAGGGTGCGCCATCGGTCAATCTGAAGTAGGAGGTCGGGGTCCTTGACGGCGACGTGGCCGAGGAGGAGGTCGCTGTGGCCGGTCATGGATTTGGCGTCGGAGGCGACGGAGAAGTCGGCTCCGAGAGCGAGGGGCTTCTGTCCGAGTGGAGTGGCCGTGGTGTTATCGACGGCGACCAGCGCGCCGGCGTGGTGAGCGGCGTCGGCAAGAGCTTGTATGTCACAGATCTCCATGGTTGGGTTGCTGGGAGTTTCCAGCCAGAGGAGCTTCGCGCCTTCGAGCAGCGCGGCCTGCGCGTTGCCGGCCGTGGGCGCGGTGCGGAGCGTGACGCCCATCGGCACGAAGTGCTGCTCGATCAGAACGCGGGCGACGAAGTACGCGTTTGAGGGCATGACGATCACGTCGCCGGGGCGCAGGCCCGCCCCGAAGCCGGCGGCGCAGGCGGGCATGCCGGGGGCGCAGACGCGGGTCTTGGCGCGGTAGCCGGGGCCCGATTCGATCATGCCGATGGCTCTTTCAAGCTCCGTCCAGATGGGGTTGTGCGAGCGGGCGTAGGTGTAGGGCGCGTCGGACGGCTCGCCCGGCGTGTGGAAGGTGGAGGCGAAGACCGGGCTCGGATGGAGCGGCTCGCCTGGAACGGCGCGGGTGAGCGTGGAGCGGATAGTGCGGGTGGCGTCGCGCATGAGGTATTTTCGCAGGTTCAGCGCCGGAAGTGCTCCCAGCCGCCGGGTTCAAGCGGGACGGCGGTGCCTTTCGGCTGCAGAAGGGTGATGCCTTGCCTTGCGGGAAGGATGGTGCCGATGTGGGTGATGGGGACGTTGGCCAGGCGCTGGGGCATGCTGATTGTGGCAGGGGCGGTGAAGAGGAGTTCATAGTCCTCGCCTCCGTGGAGAGCCTGGTCGAGCGTGGCGCGGGCGTCAAGCGGAAGGGTGGCCTGGTCGATCTCGGCTCCGACCCGCGAGGCGCGGCAGAGGTGGGCAAGATCGGTGGAGAGGCCGTCGCTGAGGTCCATGCAGGCGGTGGCGAGATGGCGTTTGAGCAGCAGCTTGCCGGTGGCCACGCGCGGCTCGGGGAAGAGCTGCGGGTGTTCGGCTGCGGTGCCGGAGCGGAGCTTGCGGGAGCGGCCGGCTGGGAGGCGGGCGAGTTCGGCGGCGGCGTGGCTGTGAGCGGCGCCGCCCTCGTTGTTGA
>CAXTWP010000151.1:0-6793 GCA_964247945.1 uncultured Acidobacteriaceae bacterium
TCCTCAACGCGATGACTTTCGCGAGCAAAGAAGAGATCATTCAGGCTCTTTAGCCTCACCCTTCCCAAGCAGACCGAAACACGAAGACGAACTCATCGTCCCCGCGCGGGAAGGCACCCTGAGGGTCTCCTGCGCGAGGCCAGAGACGCGGGGGCGTCGAACGCGTCGTCCAAACCTCCTCCTTTGCCGCCGTCGGCTACGGTCACCCACCCCGGGCCACCCCCTTCGACGAGACCACATGGACGAACGTCGACGGCCCCGGCGT
This sequence comes from uncultured Acidobacteriaceae bacterium, assembly GCA_964247945.1. Taxonomy (GTDB): domain Bacteria; phylum Acidobacteriota; class Terriglobia; order Terriglobales; family Acidobacteriaceae; genus Edaphobacter. The sequence goes on from CAXTWP010000151.1 coordinate 266, forward strand.
CAGTGCATATGCCAAATCCAAAACCCTCGCCGAGCGTGCTGCCTGGGACTTCATCGCCCGTGAAGGCGGCCGGCTCCAACTCTCCGTGGTGAACCCGGTTGGCGTCTTTGGACCCACCTTCGGCCCCGACTATGCAACCTCCATCCTCATTGTGCAGCGGCTTCTCGACGGAACCATCCCCATCTGCCCGCGCATTGGCTTTGGTGCTGTCGACGTACGGGACGTGGCCGACATGCACCTCCGCGCTATGACCAACCCCGCGGCGAAGGGGGAGCGTTTCCTGGCCGTCTCCGGCGCCTCAATCTCACTGCTCGATATAGCCAACATTCTCAGAAACACCTGGGCGGCGTCGCACGCCGCGTCCCAAGACGCGAGATGCCCGACTGGGTAGTGCGGTTCTTCGCACTCTTCATCTCGGACATGAAGGAGGTCGCTCCCGAACTCGGCAACAAAAAGAACGTCTCCAACGAAAAGGCAAGAAGCCTCCTGGGCTGGGTTCCTCGGAGCAACGAGGAAGCTATCGTCGCCACGGGCGAAAGCTTGGCTCAACTCGGCCTTCTAAAGGAGTAATGCTGTTCAATACCTATGCCGGTCAAAGAATGACTTGGTCGTCATAGCTTGATACGGTCGCCTGCCTGGACCGTGGCTGTTCGGAAGTGCTCTGCGGATGGACAGATAAGAACTGCGCTCTCTTGCGTAACGACGGAAGCGAAGCCCGGCCACAACTCCACCTACCTCATTTTCCTGCATCCACCCATTGACACCCCACCCACAGTTAGGGTGGATAGGAATCAAAGGCCGGCCGTAAGCCAGGCTTCTTCGTTCGTACCAAGGAGTACTTAGAAAAGCGGTAGGTCTCTCTTATGTTTTTTGTACTTAGTATGTGAACGGGGTACACCCGATCCGTCAAAAAGCAACGAAGCCGGAATCTCTCCCAGCTTCGTTGTTCGAGGAGGGCTGTTTGATGCATTCGCCACCCATAAGGCAGCGATTGCGCTCACTTACTAAAACCCACACGGCCATAAAAGGTCGCGCCCCCCTGTTATTTCCTGAATTGCACTAGACTCGCAGAGTGACGATCTCCTCCTGCGCGCGGCTTGTCATCCTATCGTTCTTGGCGGGAACCATCGGCTGCCGCCGCTCCGCCTTTCCCGACGTGCCGGAGGGATACCGCGAGTTCGCCTACGTCTCCAATGGCGGCGCAAACACCGTCAGCGTGCTCGACCTTGTCTACCTCCGCCCCGACCGCACCCTCCAGGTCGGCAACAACCCGACCGGTCTCGCCGTCAACCCGGTCAAGAACGAGATCTACGCCGTCAACACGCAGTCCGGCTCCGTCTCCGTCATCGACACGGCAAGGAACGCCGTCGTCGTCACCATCCCTGTCGGACGCCAGCCTTATTTCCTCAGCGTCGACCCCGAAGGCCACCGCGCCTTCGTCGCCAACTCCGGCTCCAACACCGTCAGCGTGCTCGACCTGGACAAACGCCGCGTCGTGGAAGTTGCCGGTGCCGGCGAGCAGCCCGGCCTCGCCCGGATCGCCCCCGATGGCCGCTCCCTCGTCGTCACCAACCGCGCCGCCGGGAGCATCTCCCTCTTTACCGTCGCCGCAAAGGACACCACAGGCTCCGTTCTCAAGCTCCGCGCCACCATCCCCGGCTGCCCCGGCGCAACCGACGTCGCCATCCTGCCTGACTCGTCGAAGGCCTTCATCGCCTGTTCGGGCGGCCATCAGGTCATGGCCGTCTCGCTCGCCGCCGCGCCCGGCTCCTGGACGGCCCGGCACGACCCCACCCTGCTCATCGACCATCTGCTCGCCCTGCTCGACGTCGGACTCACCCCCGTCCACCTTGCCCTCAAGCCCGACGGCGGCGAGATCTTCGTCGCCAACTTCGGCTCCGACTCCATCTCCGAGATCGCCACCGGCACCAACGAGGTCGGCGGCACCTACCCCATCGGCAACAAGCCCGCCCGCGCAGTCGTCAGCGCAGACAACGGCACCCTTTGGGTCTCGGACTTCGGCGCCGATTCCATCAGCCTCTACTCCATCGACGACGGTAAACTCGTCGGCAGCGTCCACACCGGGTCCGCCCCTGACGCCCTCGCCTTCTCCGCCGACGAGCACCTCCTGCTCGCCACCGACGCCCACTCCGGCGACGTCTCCGTCATCCGCACCCAGGGCAAACAAGGGCCGGCCCTCTTCACCATCCTGCCGGCCGGGGCCACGCCCAACGCCATTGTCATCAAGGCGACACGAGCAAAGTGAAGAATGAACAGCCATTCAGGAAAACGTTCCACGTGGAACATTACACCTGCCGCGCCAGTACCAGCGTAATGTCATCCGGCTGCTCGTCCGCGCCGATCCAGGCGTCAAGCGCCTGCATCACCTGCCCCGAAATGACACTCAGCGGCCGATCCCGGTAGCGCCGCACCACCTCCATCAGCCGCTCCTCGCCGAAATCCCCGAAGTCGTTCTCCGGCTCCGTCACCCCATCCGAGTACGCCACCAGAATGTCACCCGACTTCATCTGGAGACGACCCTCTTCGTACTCCATTCCGTCGATCAGCCCGACCACCGTTCCGCCGCAGTCCAGCCGCCGAATGCTGTTGTCGCGTCCCAACACCAGCGGCGGCAGTTGCCCGGCGTTCGAATAGGTAAGCCGGCTCGTCGCCGCGTCGTAGTGGGCCAGAAACAACGTCGCGTACTTCTCCGGCTGGGTGCTGCGGTACAGATGCCGGTTCAACAGCGCCATAATCCGTCCCGGCGACGCGAACAACTCGCCCGAGTCGCCCGCCCGTCCTTCGCTACTGGTCGTCAGGCCCTCCACGGGCGAGCCTGCATGCACCATGTCCTCACTCGCAAAACGGTATGCGCGCACGGCCGAGTGCAAGGTCGCCATCAGCAACGCCGCCGAAATGCCCTTGCCGCTGATGTCGCCCAGCGCAATGCCGACGCCAGCCTCGACCCGCGGCTTGCCCGCCATCGCCGCTTCCTCGTAGAAGACCAGGAAGTCGTAATAGTCCCCGCTCACCGAGCGCGCAGGCCGGCAGACACCATGCAGCTCCAACGTGGGCAGATCGCGGATTGCCGTGGGAAACAGGTTCGCCTGCACCTCCTGCGCGATCGATAACTCGCTCTGCAGGCGCTCCTTCTCCTTTTGCTCCTCCAGCAACCGCTGCATGGAGCCGGTCATGCGGTTGAACGACCGGCCCAACTCCGCCAGCTGGTCTGTCCGCGAGACAGCGATGCGGTGCTTCAGGTCGCCCCGATCGATATGAAGCGTCGCGTTGTAAAGGTCGGCGACCGAAGCCGTCATGGTGCGGGTAAGCCGCACCGCCATCACCAGAGCCAGCGTCTCCAGCAACGCAAACAGAATACAGAGAGCGACCAGCCCGATCCGGATCACCGAGGTCACCACACCCGAGAGGGAGCCGCCAAACAGCTGCAGATAGAGCAGCGACGGTCTGGTAAGGACCTCGATGGGAACGCTGTCGAGCGAACCCGTCGCCCAGTCGGTGACCGGCGTGGTGGACAGGAAGCGCACACCGAGGTCGATCAGCGAGAGCGGCGGCGGCTCGTTCCCGCCGGAGACTGAGGTGAAGCGCGACCGCTCTCGCCGGGCGACCGCCGGTTTGGCGGGCAGGCCGCTCTCTCCGGCACTGGCCTTTTGCGTAAATACGCGGGCGCGACCCAGGCCCTCAGCAACCAGCCGCATGAACTCGGGATCGACCGGCAGGCTGCCGAGCATGGTAAAGAGGCGGCCATCCTGCAGCCGCTGCTGCCGGATGGCCACAAGATAGAGCTCATCTCCATCCAGCACCACGCCGTGAAAGTTGCCGCCGGGCAGCGCGACCGCCCAAGCGGGAAGCCCCAGCGGGACCTCGTGGGCGAGAACGTCCGCCGCCGGCCGCGGCACCGGAAGCCCGTTCAGGAACGCCTCCACCTGGGTGTGAAGGGAGACCCGCTGCTGCCCGCTGGCCGCCGAGCGCTCGGTCAGGCCGATTTCGCTGATCCGGTCCTGCATCCCGGCGGGAAGGGTGTCCCCGGGAGTCTGAGGCGACGGCGGCGTGTCGTCGATGATGTGGACCACGCGCGCGGTGCGAACGGCGTTGCCGGTTGTCATGCGGTCAAGCTCCGCCTCGATCCGCGTGTCGGCCAGATGGATCGCAAACTGCCCCGCCGCGATATAGGTCGAGATAGCGGCGAGTGTCACGAACAGTATCACCGGCGCAAGCCCAACGAGCAGATAAGTCAAAATAAGCTTGTTACGCAGGCTCCACAACATGTGGGCGGTCACGAGCCGCCAAACCAGCGGCACCGCCACGCCAAGCAGGGCCATTCCAGCCGCATATTGCAGGATGGTGAAGACCGTACCTGCCGTCCCAGGCACCAGGCGCAGTATCCAACTCAGGAGGAAAGATCCGATGAGCCAGAAAGCCGCGCCGTAGAGGCCCGTCGGAAGCCATCTCCGGGAGAATCCTTGCAGCCTCGCCTGGAGCGCGTGCGGCATCGCTCGTCAGCCTTCCATCTCGGCCTGCCGGGCCAGCCGCAACGTGTAGCGCGTCGCCGAAAAGCGTGCCCCGGCCAACAGCAGCAGCCCGGAGAGGAACGCCCACATCATCAGCCCGACAGAAATATAGAAGGGGCCATACACCGCCTGGAAGTCCAGCCATGGCAGCGCCAGGATATACAGATACTTCGCCACCTCCCAGAACAGGCCGATGCCGATGGCGGTCGGCAGCACCGCGCGCGCCGGAACGGTCCGGTTCGGCAGCACCCAGTAGATCAGGAAGAAGAGCAGAATACTCGCGACAACCGCAGAAATCCTCAAAACGCTGAAGGCCAGAAAGTTGAAGACGATGTTGTCCGTGTGACCAAAGAAAATCCAGCTGAACACCCGCTTGTTGCCCGCTGTCAGCGCGACCGACGCCATCGCCAGCACACCCACGCCGAAGGCCAGGCCCAGCGACACGATCTGGTTGTGCAGGTACGAGCGGTTCTGCTTCACTCCCCAGACGCTGTTCAGCGCTACCTCCAGCGGCAAGAATACTCCTGTCGACGTCACCAGCAGCATCACCAGCGAGAAGACCTGTGTCCCATGACGCGGGTGCGCCAGCATTTGCATGTTCCGCATCACGAAGTCCTGCCCCACCGGCAGAAAACTCTTCATCATCTCGGCGACCAATCCCTCCATGGATCGCGAGTGGAAGACCTGGCGCGACAGGGTCAGCAGCAGCACAATAAACGGAAACAGCGACAGGATCACATTCGCCGCGACGGAAAACGCATAGGTATGCACCTCCGTGCTGGTCATGTAGCGCGCCAGCGATCGCGTTTGCGGCCAACGACCGTCGACGGTCGGCGCGGGTTGGACCTGCGCGACGGGAACGTCCGCTTCGGGTTTTACGGGATGATCGGAGGCCGGCATGGTTCCGTCCCGATGCTAGCAGAGCGCTATGCGGGAGCAGAGAACACAGGCCGCTCTCCTGCCGGCTTCCGGCGAATCGCATCCAGCGCCCAGAGCGCGGATTCGGCCAGCTCCGCATCCTCCCCTGTAGCCCAAAGCTCCAGTTGCGGGAGGAACTCCGTACCCCCGCTGTTCCCCATGGCAATCGCTACATTGCGTCGTAACATCTTTATTTTCGTTCGTTCTAGCGGGGATCGCTTGAAGTAATACTTCAACTCCGTAGCATCCATTTCCGCCAGCCAGCTCAGGCTCGGGTTCACCAACTCCGGGCGGGCTTCCAAGCCGGGCATGGCGCCGACGGGGGCCTTGCGGTTCCATGGGCACACCTCCTGGCAGATATCGCAACCGAAGACCTGCCGTCCCATCACCGCCCGCAGTTCCTCAAGAATGCTGCCCTTCTTCTCAATCGTCAGATAAGCGATGCACCGCGAAGCGTCCATCTCTCGCGCTCCATCAGGCCCTTCCGGCAGCAGCGCGTCCGTGGGACAGGCGTCGATGCAGCGGGTGCAGCTTCCGCAGCGGTCGGTCCCGATGGTCAACCCAGCCTCCTTCGGCACCGGCAGCGAACACACGATCACTCCCAGCAGCAGCCAAGACCCGAGCTGCTGATTGAGTACGCAGGTGTTCTTTCCAATCCATCCGATCCCCGCCTTCGCCGCAAAGTCCCGCTCCAGGATCGGCCCGGTGTCGACGTAACAGCGCGTCTCGCAAGCGGCATCTTCGCGAAGTCCAGCCTCAATCAGCCGCAGCCGTCCGAGCAGATCGTCATGGTAGTCGCAGGGCCGCAAATCTCCGTCCGCATCCCGCTTGCCACTCCAGGCATAGCGTGCAATCCATCCCGTCCCCGCCGGAGCGGGATCGATGGAACGCGCCGCCTCCACGTTGTAGTTCATCGCGCACACCACAACCGACCGCGCCCACGGGATCGCCACCCGCACATCGGAGCGCAGCAGCGTGCCCTGCCCATCGCGCCGCTTCAGGTACTCCATCTCGCCGGCGCGACCTCCGGCGATCCATGCGGCGAAACGTGCATCCTCGCCGCCGCCTGCCGGGGCCACCC
>CAXTWP010000152.1:0-314 GCA_964247945.1 uncultured Acidobacteriaceae bacterium
CACTCCTGCTCATGGCCCCGGATGTTATAAGCTCTCCAAATTTCTGCCGCCGTTCCTCTCAGATTGGGCGGCGGAACATTTGCGGCCGTAGCATGGGCGGTCGCCCTGGCTGCGTCCTCGAAGTGGTAAGCCGGTGACGTGTTGACCGCATGTTGTTCGGGTGGTGCTGTGGGCCAATGGCGTTCGTTTCTCGCAATGATCTTTTCTGTGCGGGCTTGCTGGTAAACATCGCCCATCGCGCGACGCGAGTCTTGAACACTCAAGAGCGGCTGGGGATCGATCTGCGCAAGATACGCTTTTAGCTCTTCTTTCTC
>CAXTWP010000152.1:324-6775 GCA_964247945.1 uncultured Acidobacteriaceae bacterium
TCGCTCAGGGTGAACTCGCTTCGCGATTGTGCCTGGGGCTTCGTCTCCCTCTTCTTTCGGTCGGCCTTTTGCCAATCCTCAAAGCTACGCCGCGCCGTCGCTTTGTGACTGCCGCTCAAAGCCTCATACCCGCCCTTATGCTCCATCCACGTTTCCGGGTTGCGCTGCCGCTCTTCCCACTGCTGCCGGAGCTTCTGGCTATCCTTCTCGATGTCGGAAGCGGTCACGCGGGCAACGATCATCCCCCGGTCTTCGATAGCGTTGGCGAAGCTCTGCGCGTTTTCCGTTAGGCTGAAGGCCATCCGTATTTGGCCATCGTTCCAGCCAAGCTCGGGGCTTTTCGGCCGGGGTGACGATTGCCGCTCTTCCTGTACGGTGCTGCCGCCCCGTGTTTCACGCTCTTGCGCTTCCCGCTGCCGCTGTTCCGCCATTCGCTCGGGCGCATCGGCGATAAGGCTGTCTACGTAATCGAGGGTCCGCTGCTGGTCTTTTTCTTCCAACCTCATATCGTGTCGTTGGAGCAACCAATCGACATAGAGCTTTTCGTTACGCCGGTCGGGATGCAAGCTCGGGTGCGAAGCCACTAGCGCGTCGAAATCACCCAAAGCCCGCTCTTGTCGTTCGAGAATGAGGGCAATCTCAGGGTCGATTTCGGCAAACTCGGCTCTCCAGCTTTCTCGCTCCTGTGCCTCTGAGAACTTCTGCCGCTCCGCATCTCCCCGGTCGGTCTCGATGCCCTTCGCTTCCATCGCCGTTGCATTCGGCCCTAAATGCTGCCCCGCATCCTTCTCTTTGATCTTGGCGTATTCAAGGTCGCCTCGACGCAAGGCGTCCTGTCGCTGCTCCTCCTGTTGCAGATGGCCGACTGCCCAGCGGTCCGCTTCGATCTCGAAGCCCGCTTTACGCAATTCCTTAGCGCCGCGCTCGGACCACTTCTCTTTCCATTCGACAATCTGGCCGGGGTCGATGTCCGGCAACTTCTCCCCGAATCCGTTAGGGCCGATCTCTCGAACGGTCATCAGCATGTGGACGTAATAGTTACGCTCGTCGCCGTTCGCCGGGGGACGGTGGACGTTTACATCGATCACCCTCCCGGTTTGGCGGGCAAGCTCGCGGGCGAAGTCTTTGACGATGAATTCCCGCTGCCGGTCGGTAAACTGATAGGGCAGAGCCGCAATGATCTCTTGTCCCTCGCGGGCGTTCTTTGTCGTGCCTTCGGCATTGGCCGCTTCGTTCCATAGCCGGTTCCGATCCTGAATACGTTCGGGCGCGTTGCGCCTCGGGTCTACAAAAATCCCCGAAAATGCAACCTCATCGTTTTCCTTACGGCCATAGTTGGCGGTCTTCTCACCAAAGCGTTCATTGTCGAGCTGAGTCCGTGCGTTGTAAGCCGCTTTCGCTACGACGCTCTGACCCTTGCCTCGACTGACAGCCTTACGGAGTTCGAAATGATTGCCGCTCATAATCTCGCCCTAGAAAACCACCGGTCCTCAAAACGATCCCTGCTTTTCTTCCTACCGCCCGCCCTCGCGTTTTTTCTTCAAGAGAATGCCAATAGCGTATCCGGCAACCTTGCGGCGCTTCGCCGCTTCACTCGCCAGCTCGGGGCGGGTGACCTCGAACAATTCGATCTCGGGGAGAAACCATACGGCATCCTTGCCGCGATTGATCCTATGATCCGGCTTCGGAAAGTCGGCACGGTGGGCGAGCTTCCGAACGCCCTGCGGCGTGTAATGCCGCCAGCGGTCGATAAGGTCCAGGATGCCCACATAGTCTCGGCCTTGTTCGCTCATCTTTGGCCCTTCTGCCTGCCGGATGGCGGGCTAAGAGGTTTGCCGGATGGCAAACCCGCTCGGTGTTTCCGCTAGGAAACACGTAAGTGCGCCCTCGTCTTACTTCGGGACGTGCTTCAACACTGAGTGCAGTTTAGCGCCGATTGGTTACGATCAGCCGAAGAAAAGCCGGGCCTACACGAAATGTAACCCGGCTTCGTTCGTCTGTTAGCGATTGTGATGCGGCTTTTCCTCGCAGCTTTAGAGCGGCGTTTACTCCTCCGACTTCTGCTTGTCCCTCGGCACATTGAGACGAAGCACCACGCGGCCATTCACCGGCAAAGCGTCCAGAGCAACGTCTAAGCCTTTGCCGTCTTTATGCAGAAACGCAACCCCTATGCGGTTCCATGAGGCGTCTGTCTCGCCCGTGCTTTTGGTGAAGTCGCGCACGGTGTAGGCGATATGGGTCGGCTTGTTCATGGCTGCTCTCCTCGATGGTTGCCGGTCGATAAAGGAGGACAGTAGGAGAGAAACACCAACAATTCACTAACGGACCTAACGCCGATAGGAAAGAAGAACGGTCCAGGGGCGTCACCGCTTCGGTTCTTCGCCGATCTCCCAGCTCCTTTGCCATTCGTCGCGCAAAACGCTGTAGAGGCGTGACCCGCTCGGAACTTCGATCATCGGTCCATTGAAGTAAGCGGTATGCGCTAAAAACAGCCCCATGATGGCCCATTGCTTGGTGTGCGTGAGATAGCTGCTCGGCATAATGTCGGACAAGCGATATTCGATCTGCCCCGCATACCCAATCTTGGCGATGGTATCCAGGTCTTTCATGTTGTCCAGAATGAGTTGCTTGTAAACCTCCGGCGGCTTGTCTTCTCGCAATGAGGCGCGTCCTTCGACTAAAGCCTTGTTCGTAGGATTCGTTAGGAGAATGCGAATTCGCACACCCCGCTGTAACAATTCCTCCAAGCCAAGGTCCCCTATGGCCATGAAAGCCATGTTGGTAATACGGATGTCCTCGGAGTCGTCGCCCACTTCCACACTCTCTAGCATTTGGTGGTAGTGCCGGTTGCTCCACTGCAAGAAGCCGTCGAGAAATCCGAGATCCCCGGACTTCTTTACGGCTGCTTTGAATCGGTAGCCCTCATCGTTCGGGAGCGTCTCGATATAGCGTGGTTCGGTTTTGCTGTCTTGAAGGGCCGACCTGATCTTGCTGATGTGGTGCTGCACATTGCCCCCACTGTCTTTCGCGCCCGACCAGAATGTTTGATAGATGCGCTTGGCCGATACGTCCTGACCCGCAACACGGTCGGCAAGGTAAGCCAATATTTCGAGCTGGCGATGCTCAAGGGTGTCGATCACCGCGCGGCCCTTCCTGAGCGTGTAAAGCACCCGGTCCCGGTTGGTGGAACTGACCCGCATATCGAGCGCGAAATCTCCGAAGCTGAGCGTCTTCGTGCTCTGTGTCGCCATGTCTGAAGCATAACTGAAGTTTCCTCAGCGCTGCTTCCAGCCTCCCATCAGTCCAGCATCTATGCCCAAAACCCCAACCGTGGGACCGTTTCTCTGTCAAATCACATACAGGACACATAAACGGTTAGGGACAAAGAAACGAAATCTTTCGGAGTTCTTCACTTTTCCGCTTTATAACAGGGCATTTCAATGAGGGAGGTTCATATGACCGCACACACTCAACGAATGGAAACCCTCCGCAAGAGACGCGAAGCCATCGACGCAAAGATCAACGCGGCTCAAGCTCGGCTGAAAGAGACGGACCGCAAAGAAGAGAACCGGCTCAAGGTTCTTGTCGGCGCGGCTCTGCTCACAGATGTCTTGCACCACCCTGAGACACGGGCGGGGATCGCTTCGGCAATCAACAGGGCGATCACCTCCGAAAAGGATCGTCTATTTCTCCAAACGAAAGGCTGGCTGTGAATTCTCAAAAGACCACGATTGAAGCGGCGAGCTTGGGCCAACTCCCTAAGCTCTCGACCCTAACGAGCACCCGTGCCCAAAGCAGTCACCGGTCTCCGAAGACCGGCGCGAAGGAAACCGCTCATGCTGACGAAAGGGAATTGCAACCGCGCAAAGTTCCATAAGCTCACCGCCATGATGGACAGTCCATCCCGTGCTGAGGCCATCGCAGCATTCGGCCTCGCCCTCGATGAACTCGCCAAAGATCAAGATGCCCGCTTCAGTGTCGAATACAGCCTCGGCAATCCCGATGCTGAAGAAGCCGCCCAAGAAATGGCAAGGCTCCGCGCTGAACTTGCTGAAGCTTTCGAGAGTGTCGCCCGGTACGAAACCACAACCAAGCAACTCGAAGAAACGATAGACCGGCTCCATGAAAGCATGGCGGAAGTCGACGATCATTTCCAGCCGCTCGAACCTCCAAAGCCTGTCCGCCCGCCCAATGCTCCAAAGCCCTCACCCGTTCAACCGCGGCCCGTCATGCCGTTCGATTGGGGGGCTGGGACAGACGATCTCGCCATAGACACACCGCAACAACGCACCATTCATTCTGGGCCTTTCCTCTGGTCCGTTCTCGGATGGTGGGCCTATGGTTTCGCTGTCGGCTTTTGGTTGGTCATGGTCTGTTTGCCCGGATTGCGAAACTCTTACCGCTCCTTCTTCCTGCCTCTGCTGTGGATCGTTGCCGGTATCCCTGGTTTCCTCTATTTCCGAAAACTGCGCGAGTCTTATGGGTGGATCGGCATTGCTGTCAAAGTCTGCCTAACCGCCGAGCTTTTGACCATCTTCACGGCGCTGTGCTTTTACGGAGACTGGGAAATGCCAGTGCTCACTAGAAGAGAAGAGGTTTTCGCCTTCGTTGCCCTCTTCGGGTTCCTTTGGTTCTTGTACTCCGAACGGTTTTTCACGTGGGTACTCGATGAGCGGAAGCGGACGCAATTCGTTGTCATCCCCGGCGCTGCTTTCATTCTTATAGCGGTGGTCGCCTGGGTCACTGCCACCGACACTAGAGCCGTCAAAGCTTCTGCACCTTCGCAACGATTCAGCCAATCGCCACACGTCAGGAAACATCATCCGGCACCAAAGCCGACACCTCCGCCCGATGATCCGGCGCGCATTCTCAATTACGACTATGAACTCCCTGCCCGCGTTCCCTCGGCACCTGTCTTCGTTCAAGCCTCCTACTCTCCCGCGACTGACAGCCCCTCCCTGGTAGCGGCATCCTTTCAAACCTCAACCTCTTCTGACCCAATTTCCGATGGGGTTGAGCTGTACTTTCTGGTGCTGGTCGCTATCGGAATCTTCTCGGTTCTCGCAACGCATGAGCGAAAACGACAACGACAAAAGAGATACCGGAAAGCGCTCGACGAAGCCAACGCCCCTCTACCCCAGAACGAAACCGGTAACGCGGGTCATGCCTCGATGAAGGACTTGAAAAAGCGGGGGTGGGCATGAGTTTCAAAATTAGGATCGGCTACACCGACAAAACCTGCCGGAGGAAGCTCTACTACCCCCATGACAGCCATTTGCTGCTCTGCGCTCCCGCAGGAAGTGGGAAAGGGGTTTCGATAATCGTTCCCGCTTTATTCGAGTATGAGGGGTCTTGCGTGTGCATAGACCCCAAAGGAGAAAATGCGGCAGTCTGTGCGGCTGAACTCATGCGCCGGGGAGTCAACGTCTTTCAGATCAACCCCTACAACATCCTGCCGGAAGCCCTTCGCCACATACCCTCTATCGGGTACAACCCATACGTTACTCTCGACCCTACATCGCTAGGTTTCGGCTCCGACTGTGACAGCCTCGCCGAAGCCATTTGCTATCGAGAGACTGGCGAGAATGCCTCATATTTCACCGATACCGCCCGTCAAGCGATCTCCGGCGTAACCATGCAGATTGCAAAGTCGGCTCCCCACGGGAAGCGCGATTTAGTCACGGCATATGAGCTTTTCTCCGGCCCCAGCTTTTACGAATTCGCTCGAATGGCTTGCACTACAGGCGACTTGCAAGTGAGAGGCCGCCTCGGTCGTTTTACAGGTCCAAAGGCCGAAGAAAGCAGAGAGCTGAGCGGCATCGTCAACACGGCGCGCACGGCCTTAGGTTTCATGGGCAACACGGCCATGATGCAAAGCCTCAAGGGGAACAACCCTCCGCTGCGCTTTGCCGATCTCCGGCAACGGCGCACGGTCGTCTTTCTCATCCTGCCGACGAGATACCTTCAAACTTCTTCGAAGTGGTTCCGTCTCGTGATCGCGTCGGCTATGTCGAATCTTCTCGCAGAAGAGCGCGGCACATTCCCCGTCCTGGCTCTGCTCGATGAATTCGCCCAGCTCGGCACGCTCAAAGTCATGTCGGACATTATGGGTATAGGCCGGGGCTATGGGCTGAAGCTGTGTCCTATCCTCCAAGATTTGAACCAGCTCCGAGAGCTGTACCCCGAACGCTGGGAAACCTTCTTGGCCAATTCAGGGGCGCAAATCTTCTTTGCCCCTCGGGACATCACCACGGCGGAATACGTCTCGAAGCGCTGTGGCATCACTCAAGTCGAGCGACGCAATAAGAGCTTCAGTCAGACGTTGATGGGCAATGAAGATCAGGTTTGGACGCTTGGCGGCGGTATGAGTATCGGTCTTGAAACCCGCCCTCTTTACAACCCTCACGAAATTGCGGAGCTTCCAGGAAGTGAGATGTTCGTCTTCGGTGAG
>CAXTWP010000153.1:0-2865 GCA_964247945.1 uncultured Acidobacteriaceae bacterium
AGCCAAGCCATGCTCGTAAACGTCTAAGATGAAGAAACTATGGCCGAGTATGTAATCAAGCTGGCGGACGAGCGGGGCCGTATCCAGGAGCAAACCCACGCCGCCTCCACCGCCGAGGAGCTGCGCGCCCGCTTCACCCAGGCCGGCTACTTCGTCTATTCCGTCAAGTCGCGCGGTGGCCTCGGCGGCGGCAAGAAAAAGGTCAAGCTCGAAAACTTTCTTATCTTCAACCAGCAGTTTTTGACGCTGATCCGCGCCGGTCTGCCCATCCTCGGCTCGCTCGAGCTGCTCGCCCGCCGCCAGAAACAGCCCGACTTCCGCGGCCAGCTCGAGGATGTCGCCACCCGCGTCAAGACCGGCGAGTCCATCTCCGCCGCCTTCGACGCGCAGGGAGGGTTCCCTATCGTCTACACCACGACGCTGCTCGCGGGTGAGCGCTCCGGCAACCTCGAAGAGGTCCTCCAGCGCTTCCTCGACTTCCAGCGTGTCTCACTCACCTTCCGCAAGAAGCTCAAGGCCAGCCTCATCTACCCGGCGCTGCTGGTCTTCATGGTCATTGGCCTCTTCATCTTCCTCATCACCTTCGTCGTGCCGCGCTTCGCTCAACTTTATGACCAACTCGGCACCAAACTCCCGGCCCTGACAGTTTTCCTGCTCGACCTGGGCCGCTCCGCCCAGCACTATGGCCTCTATGCGGGGGCCATCCTCATCGTTGCCGGGTTCCTCCTCTACCGCTGGATCAAGACCGACGCCGGAGCCACCACCCTCGACCGCATCCGGATCGGTCTGCCTGTTTTCGGCAACGTATGGCTCAAATATCAGGTAGGCCTCTTCTCCCGCACACTCGCTACCCTCCTCACCGGCGGCCTGCCCCTGGTTCCATCGCTTGAAACAGCCGCGCGCTCTATCGACTCCCGCTCCATCTCGAACGCTGTATACCGCTCCGTCGAGACCGTTCGCGAGGGCAAGGGCCTGTCCGTCAGCCTGCAAAACACGAAAGTCTTTCCTGAACTGGCCATCGAGATGATCGAAGTCGGCGAATCCACTGGCGCGCTCCCTCAAATGCTCAACTCCGTCGCCGAGTTCTTCGAGGAAGACGTCCAAACCAACCTCACCGCCGCCATGAGCCTCATCGAACCGCTGATCCTCGTCGTAATGGGCGGTGTCGTCGTCACCATTCTTATCGCCCTCTACCTGCCCATCTTCTCGCTCAGCGCGGCGGCATGAACCAGTAGGTGCGCGCCGAGATGACCATGATAGGATGACCAGACTGGAGTGAGTCGATGAAAACAATGGCTGCGGCAAAGTTCAAGGCGCAGTGCCTGGCGGTCATGGACGAAATCCAGCTAAAGCGCGAATCCGTGCTGGTCACCAAGCACGGCAGACCCGTCGCGAAGATGGTTCCGCTCGATATTGCAGATGAGGTCGATCCGCTCGACGCGTTCCGCTATCCCGGCAAGATTACGATACATGGCGACATCATGTCTCCCGCATATACCGATATAGAGTACGAGCGTTTCTATCAAGAATTGATCGAACGCAACCGATGATTCTTATCGACACTCACGTTGTCGTTTGGACTACTCAAGAGCCTTCCCAGCTATCGGCACATGCGTCCCAAGCGCTGGTCGAAGCCCGGCAAGAAGGTGGGGTGGCAATTGCAGACATTACGTTTCGTGAACTTGCATTCCTTACGGTCAGAAAGCGCATCTCGATTGACACACCGCTTGATCGATATCTCCGCTTTGTGGGATCCATCTTTCATGTCCTCCCGATCGATGGCCGCATTGCCGAGAGATCTCTGAGCTTCGGGAAAGCTACCCTAATGATCCGGCCCATCAGATCATTGGGGCAACAGCCATCATTCACGGCTTACAGCTTGTAACGAAAGACATAGGAATACGAGCCTCCGGCGAAGTTCCATGCGTCTGGTAGCACCCTCTAACCACTTCCGCCGATAAGAGTCTTACCACCATGGCCACGCCGCTCGCCCTTCCGCTCACTGACCTCACCCTCGACGAGGTCGATCGCGCCCAGGCCCTCGCGCGTCGTTACCACGCCGAGTTTGTCGACCTGAAAAACTTCAAGATCCAGCACGACCTCTTCAAGTCCGTGCCTGTGGACATGATGTTCCGCTACAACTTCGTGCCGCTGGAGCAAGCGGAAGGCCGTCTCGCCATCGCCGTCTCCGACCCATCCAAGCTCATGGTGCTCGACGAGATCTCCGGCCTGCTCGGCCAGCGGCTCGTCACCCGCGTCGCCACCCTCTCGCAGATCACCGATCTTCTCAAGAAGACGGAGCAATCCCAGCGCGTGCTCGACGAGGCCTCCGAAGGCCTCGCCTTCGACGTGCTCTCGTCCGAAGACAACCCCGATGAAAACATCTCCATCGAGCGGTTGACCGGCGAGGATGACATCTCGCCCATCATTCGTCTGGTCGACACCACCATCTTCACCGCGCTCGAGCGCCGCGCTTCAGACATCCATCTCGAGACCTTCGACGACTGCCTCATGGTCAAATACCGCATCGACGGCGTACTCCAGCAAGCCATGGCCCCGATCGCCCGCGAGCATCACCAGACCATCCTCTCCCGCATCAAGGTCATGTCCGAGCTCGACATCGCCGAGCGCCGCCTGCCCCAGGACGGCCGCATCAAGCTGACCATCGGCGGCAACCCGGTCGACATGCGCGTCAGCATCCTGCCCACCATGTTCGGCGAGAGCGTGGTCATCCGCGTGCTCGACCGCACGGTGGTGTCGCTGGACCTGAACAAGGTCGGCATGGGCCCCGAGCTGATCGCCGAGTTCCGCCAGGTGATCGCCAAGCCCAACTCGATCAAGCCGCACCGCAAGTTCCGCGGCGAG
>CAXTWP010000153.1:2875-6735 GCA_964247945.1 uncultured Acidobacteriaceae bacterium
AGCGTGCACGGCGAAAACGCCGTCCTTCGCGTGCTCGACAAAGAGTCGATGTCGGAGAAGTTCACCAAGCTCTCGCTCGACGTGGTGGGCTTTGCCGAGAAGGATCTGACCCGGTTCCGGCGGTACATCAAAGAGCCGTATGGTATGGTGCTCGTCACTGGCCCTACCGGCTCCGGCAAGACCACGACTCTCTACGCCGCGCTCAACGAGATCAAGTCCGAAGAGGACAAGATCATCACCATTGAAGATCCTGTCGAGTACCAGATCCGCGGCATTACTCAGATTCCCGTCAACGAAAAGAAGGGCCTCACCTTCGCCCGCGGCCTCCGCTCCATCCTGCGTCACGACCCGGACAAGATCCTCGTCGGCGAAATCCGCGACGCCGAGACCGCCCAGATCGCCATCAACTCAGCCCTTACCGGCCACCTCGTCTTCACCACCGTCCACGCCAACAACGTCGTCGACGTGCTCGGCCGCTTCCTAAACATGGGCGTCGAACCCTATAACTTCGTCTCCGCGCTCAACTGCATCCTCGCCCAGCGCCTCGTCCGCACCGTCTGCGAGTTCTGCGTCCGCGAAGTTCACTTCACCGACGCAGAACTCATCCTCAACGGTCTCGATCCCGCCGACTGGCAGGCCTTCGCCTTTCGCGAGGGCACGGGATGCATGGAGTGCGGCGGCACCGGCTTTCGCGGCCGCTCGGCCATCCATGAGCTGCTCGAACTCGACGACGAGATCCGCGAGATGCTCCTCGCCAAAAAACCCGGAAGCGAGATTCGCAAAAAAGCCAAGGACAAAGGCATGGCTTTCCTCCGCGACTCCGCCATTGACCGCGTCCGCGAGGGCGTCACCACGCTTAAGGAGATTAACAAGGTCACCTTTATCGAGGCTGGCCGATAAAGAGACTGAGGCATGACGGCATGGAAGACAAGCTGCACTGGATGTACGGGTTCTGGATCGTCCTCTCGGGCGTCAAGAGCGTTCAGTCATTTCTCCGCCTCGCGGCCTGCCGCCGGGAGCATGGTTCCATAGCGATCGACCAATGGCTGCTTGCCGCCTTCTGGTCCGTCGCCGTGCTCTTCTACGCGTACATGATCTGGCGCAAGGCCCATCCGCGCCCCCGCACCCACGACCGCCGGCGTCCCGTCGTCGCGCCCACGCACGGCGTAAGCTAGAGAGCGAATGAATTTTCTCCCCACATCTCTGGGTACCCGGCCACGTGTCGCCGTCGAGGTTCGCCCTGAGGGCGTCATCGCGGCCCGTGCCGAGAGCGACACCGCGCAGCTTGCCGCTGTTGCCCGCGCCCCGCTTCCTGAGGCTGCCGTCGCTCCCGGCCTCAAGCCCGGCAATCTCGCCAACCGCTCCGCCGTCCTCGCCGCGCTCCGCAAAACTCTCGACGCTGTCGCCGATAAGACTCGTGGACGTCAGGTCACCCTCATCCTGCCCGACGCGGCCGTTCGCGTCATCTTCCTCGACTTTGATTTCTTGCCCAGCAAGGCCGCCGAGGCCATGCCGCTGGTCCGCTTCCGCCTTAAGAAGCTCATCCCCTTCGAGACCGACCCCGACTCGTCCGCCGTCAGCTACCAAGTGATGACCTCCACCAAGACCAACCTCCGCGTCCTCGCCGTCGCCATCCCCCGCGACGTCCTCGCCGAGTACGAGTCCGCGGTCCGCGACGCCGGCTTCGAGCCTGGTGCTGTACTGCCCAGCACTCTTGCCGCCCTTGCCGGTCTCGACAGCTCCGACTCCGCCACGTTGGTCGTCAACGCAGGCCCCAAGGGTGTTACCACCGCCATCGTCCAGGCCGGCACCTTGCTTCTTCATCGCTCCGTCGACATGACGACCGAAGAACCCTACGTCGAACCCGTCGTCTCGCTTACCAACGTCGACCACGACCCCACCCCCCCCGAGTGGGCACACCACAAGCCCGTGCCCGTCGGCGTCACTGCGGAAGCCGAAGCCTCCCGCGAAGCCGCCTTGGAAGCCGTCATGGCTGAACCCAGCGCCGTCCTTCAAGGCGTCCGCGAGGAACTTCGCGAGCTGGCCCGCACCTCGGGCTCGCGCGAGGTCGCCCAGGCCGTCAGCGTGGCGGCCGCATACTTTGAGGACACCTTAGGCCTTCCGCCGGACGTCATCCTCTCCGCCGGCTCTACCGGAGCCGACCGCCTCGCTGACATGCTCCGCGACGCCGGCATCCTTGTCTCCAATCAAGGCGGTCTTGGCCCTCGCGTCCAAGAGATGATCGACTCCGGCATGATCGTCTCTACCGCCACGGCCAATGTCTCCCGCTGCTGGCTCGCCGGCGTACGGGGGGTCCTAAGCAGCTGATGCGCCTTACCATCAATCTCGCCTCCCGCCCCTTTGTTGAGCTGCGGCCGCTCTTTGCCCGGCTGCGTCTGGCCATGGCCGCGCTTGCCGTCCTCGCGATCGTTCTGGGCATCGCTCTCGCGCAGCTCAACGTCCGCGCCGCCCGCGCCGCCGCGCAGATGCAGGCCCTTAAAACCCGCACCGCCGCTTTTGAGCAGGAGCGCCGCAACAACGAGGCCCGCATGCGCCAGCCCCAAAACACCGCCGTCCTGGAGCGTTCCCAAGCCCTCAATGCCCTATTTGCCAAGAAGAGCTTCAGTTGGACCGCCGTCATGATGGACCTCGAGTCCGTCCTTCCCGCCGGTGTGCAGGTTACCAGCATCGACCCGCAGATCACCAAGGAAGGCCTCATCCAGATCCGTCTCCGCGTCACCGGCGACCGCGACCGCGCCGTCCAGCTCGTCCGCAACCTCGAAAGCTCTCGCCGCTTCCTCGCTCCGCGCCTCTCGAACGAATCCGCACAAACCCAAGACTCCGGAGGCGGCCTTGCCGGTGCCCCGCGAGGCGTCGGCTACGCGCAGCAGGCCGCCGCGCCCACCGTACCCGGCGTCGAGTTCGATATCCTCAGCGGCTACAACCCGCTTCCCGGCGCTCCCGCACGGCACGGAGGCACTGCCCGATGAGCCAGACCGCCCCGCAGCCTGAAAACTTCGCCGCGCGCGCCCGCGCTTTCCTCACACCGCTCAACCTCCACTTCGCCGGGGTAGGGGTTCTGGCCATCCTCAACCTTTATCTTCTCGCGCACATCGCCTTCGCCTGGAACGCCACCGGCAAGGCCGACGCCGCGGCCCTGGTCCGCCAGAACGCGCAGCTTCAGGAAGCACAGCGCGCCGCCGAACCCCTCCGCGGCCTCGACGCCAAGCTCGCCCAGGCCACCGCCGACGCGGACAGCTTCTACAAGCGTCGCCTGCCCTATGAAGGGTCCCAGATCGACGCCGAACTCGGCGCACTCGCCAGGCGCCAATCCGTAAAACTCACCCGGGTCGCTCTCGTCTACGATCCCGTCCTCCCCAACACGCCCGGCGCGCTCACCGAAGTCCGCATGGACGCCACCCTCAGCGGCGACTACCGGCCGCTCATGCTCTTCCTCAACTCGCTCGAACGCGACCGGCTCTTCTTCCTCATCTCCGGGGTCACCCTTACCGGCCAGCAGAGCGGCACCGTCAACCTCCGCGTCAAGTTGACCAGCTATATCCGCCCCACAGCGCCGGGGGAGACCATCACCGTGCCCGTGCTCGAACCCGCCATCCTTCCCAACGCGACGGAGGGCCAGCCGTGAACCTCAGCAAACAGGACATCCGCAACTACTCCATCCTCGCCGTCTTCTTTATCGGGGTGGCTGTCTACCTCTACTCCCAGCTCAGCACCCCGGACACGCCCGCACCCGCCGCCATGGCCTCCACAACGCCCGCCGCCGGACCGCGCGCCACCGGCACTGGCGCACCAGCCGCCTTTACGTCCGCACAGCTCGATTCAACCCTGCATCCAGAAGC
>CAXTWP010000154.1:0-2875 GCA_964247945.1 uncultured Acidobacteriaceae bacterium
GCCCCCGCCCGTCCGCGAACGAAACGGTATCTGGCAGGGCGACATCTTTATTCCGTCCGCGGGCCCCATGTACAAAGACGAACTGCCCCCAAAGCCGGCACTACAGACGCCGGAGCACAACAAGGCCGTCTCGGAAGCGCGGCGCTTCAGTCCCGCGGTGATCGAGCGACTGCAACGCGGCTCGGAACGCTGAGCTAACGCGCCAGCAGCGCAACGCCGACGCACACAAACACCGCCGCAAACCATCGCCGCCGGTCTACATTCTCGCCCAGGAAGACCTTGGCCGCCGCCGCGTTCCCGATAAAGGTCAGCGATGCGCTCGCCGGAGCCGCCAGCGAAACATCCACCTTGCTCAACGTAAACAGGAGAGAAAAAAAACTCAGAGCCATGGCCAGCACTCCGAGCAAAAACATCGGGCTGCTGACCACGGCTTTGATCGCCCCCGCCAACCCGTACCTTGCCCGGATCGCGTCCAGATCGCCGATCCGTCGCATCGAGCCCGCCGTCAGCACGTCGCCCGCAATCGCCGTCGCCGCCACCGCGAAGATGGTCGTCCACGTCTCAAACGTCGAGGTCGGAGCCGCAACCGCCATTATCGGCCCGTCTCAACCGGCTGCTCGGTTAATGGCGGCCCGTTCGCCACAAACCCCACACCGCACACGATCAGCGCAATGCCGATCCAGCGCGACACGGAGATATGCTCATGCAGCCAGAAACGCGCCAGCAGCGCCACCACCACGTACCCGAACGCCGTCGAAGGCAGCACAAAGGTCAGGTCCGCCCAACTCAACGCCGTCAGATAACTCGCAAAGAACCCCAGCAACAGCAAGATCCCGCCGATGACCCAGGGATTCCTCAGCGCGATCAACAGCACGCTCAAGTGCTCCAGCGATACCGGCCCGACCTGCGTCATCCCGTGCGACAACATCATGTCGCCCAGCGAAGCCGTCAGCATGACACACAAGAGAACCAGATACCGCTGTGGTGTTAAGGTGTGCTTCATCACGACATGAGCCAGTTTACCGCAGCCATCTTTGCTATTGCCCTTCTTGTTGTCGTTGCTAGAATCCGCTTCTATAGCTGCCCTGCTGTTGCCCTTGTTCTCGCCCTTCTTGTTTGTCATTCCCGAAGGGATCTGCTTCTCCTTCAACCGCTGCGATCCGGAGCTCCTTCGTTCCGGCTCCTTTTCTTTCGCATCAACACAGCATCTTCCACCGGCTGTGCGTAGTACCCGCGCCGCAAGCCCACTTCGGCAAACCCAAGCGCCGCGTAGAGCGCTCGCGCTCCCGCGCTTGAAGCCCGCACCTCAAGCTCGATCACCGCCGCGCCCCGCTCCCAGGCCCAGGCGATCACGGCCTCGCACAGCGCACGTCCAACGCCGTCGCGCCGCGCCGAAGCCCGCACCACCACCGACTCCAGCTCCGCCTCGCCCGCCGCGATCTTCCCAACCGCAAACCCGACGACCTCAGCGTCGCGCCAACAAAGCGGCAGACACCGTTGCACCGATCCAGCCCGCGCGTCCACCATCCTCAAATACTCCGCCGCGGCCCAGTGCGGAGCCTCCGGAACCTCCCGCTCCAGCCGCAACACCGCCTCCACATTGCCGATGGTAGCCGGAACGATCCTCATGCCGTAACCGCTCGCCCAAACAGCCCCTCCGTTCGCCGCAGATAGTGCGCGTCGAGCGTAGCCGCATCATCAAACCGGCCGGCGTTTACCCGACTCAATGCGATGCTTAGAGCATCGCCCGCCGCTGGCTCCGGCACCAGCCGCACCGGGAGCACTCCGACCAGCGTCTCCGCCAACCGCGCCTCGCACACCGCCAACTCTCCCAAACCCGCAGCCGTCACCAACTCCTCCAACGTAGCTAGCGACTCCGCCCTACGGGCCCGCAGATAGAACTCCCCACGCCCCGCGTCCAGAGCCACCAGCTCACTCCCAGCCACGGCCGCAAGCACCTCCAGCCGCGACACCGCGACGATCGGCACCCCTACCGCCTCGCTCAACCCCTTGGCCGCGCTCACCCCAATGCGCACCCCGGTAAACGACCCCGGCCCATGCACCACCGCAATCGCTGCCAGCTCCGTCAGCCGCCAGCCCTGCGCCTCAAGTAGCAGCCGCACCGCGGGAACCAGCCGCTCCGAGGCGCTGCGCCCGGGCAACGCATCCGCCGCTACTACCGCACCGCCCTCCGCCAAGGCCACGCTCCCCGAGGCCCCGCATGTGTCCATCAGCAAGAGCCGCATCAGGCTCCCACAATTTCGACCAGCACACCGCCGGTCGACGCCGGATGCACAAAGAAGTACCGGTGCCCACCCGCGCCCACGCCGACGGCCTTGCTCGCCAGCCGAACGCCCTCATCCCTTAGCCGAGCGAAGGTAAAGTCTAGGTCTGCCACGCGCATGGCGATGTGATGCAGTCCTTCGCCGTGCTTCGCCACGAATTGTCCAATCACCGAGTCTTCGTCCGTGGCTTCCAGCAACTCCACGCGTGTGTCTCCCAAGGCCAGCATGGCGACCCGCACTTGCTCCCGCTCGACCGTCTCCACCACGCCGACGGTCAGACCGAGCAGCTCATAGAAGTCTCGCGCGGCCGTAATGCTTCGCACCGCCATCGCTACGTGGTCCAGCCGCGCCTCTGTTGATAAGGAAGTCTCCACGAAAGGATCATACTGTCTTGCAACGCCAAGGGACCGGCTCGAAAGCCGGACCCTTGATGAAGGCTGCCCTTAGAAGAAGAACTTGCCGGTGAGCTGGATGTTGCGGGTTCCGCTGCCGAACGGTGAACTCTGCATCGTTCCGTAGTTTGCCGTGAAGTTCTGGAACGAGACGTAGTTGGCTTTACCTTTCGTGGCCGGGTTGGCATCGTTGATGTA
>CAXTWP010000154.1:2885-6638 GCA_964247945.1 uncultured Acidobacteriaceae bacterium
GTCTGGAATTGCGTAGAAAGCGCGGTTGGGCAGGTTGTACACGTTGATGCCGAACTTCGCCGAGGTCCGTTCCGCGATTCGGAAGGTTTTGGCAAGGGTCATGTCCAGATCATTGACTGTATTGCCGCGCAGCGTGTTGCGCCCGACGCCTGGGAACGGTGTTCCCCGAGCCAAAGCCTCATACTGGTTATTGACCAGCCACTGCACCGAAGACGGATTGATTGATGTACCGTCCGCATAATTCAGGTAGCCGACACCTGGGCCTCCGTTGATGCCCACCGTACCCGCTGGAGCGTTGCGATTGGACAGGATGGGACGGCAGGCGTCGTTGCCGATAATGGTCGAGTTGAAGGGGTTATCGCAGAAGCTGTACAGCGCCTGCCCTGAATTCGCCTTCGGGATTTTGGCGAGCGCTGCCAGGTTTGGATTCGCGGAGACCGACTGATAGGGCGTAAACGGCTGGCCGCTTTGATAGCCATAAATCATGTCCACCTCGTAGCCGCCAAGCAAACGGCCCATCAAGCCCGGCTGGCTGGAGTACCACTTGGGAACATAGGTCGCTCCGACGGAGAAGACGTTCGGGAACGACTGGCCGCTCACTCCACGCTCACCATAGTTCGGGTCTTGCGGGTTCTGCGAGAACGCAATGGTCGTACCGCTCCCAAGCGATCCATAGGCTTCACTGGCGTTGTCCACGGTCCGGCTGAAGGTGTATCCAAACTGCGCGGTCAACCCATGAAAGTCTTGGGTCTTGAGCGTCGTTTGCAGCGAGTTGTAGATGCTGAAGGCCGTGTTGGCGCGGGTCGTTTGATAGGTCAGGTTGCAGTTGGGACGGCCCAGACCGATAGCTCCCGGAATGGTGCAGTAGGATGATGACGGATACAGGTTGGGGAACGCCTGCGCCAGTGTCTGGAATCCCGTCGCGCCAGACGCGGGCCCTGGAACATTGATGGAGGGATTGCCGTTGATCGATTGGAAGTTGTCGTAGGAGTGATTTCCCGCGTAGCGGACCTCCGCCACCATAAAGCGGCCAATCTGCTGCTGCACACTGAGGGTGTAGCTCTCCGCCACGGGGTTCTTGAAGGGAATGCCTACGTTGGTCTGGGTCTTCGTTCCCGGATTGACGCCGGTTGGATTGAACTGGTCGTCCTGCGCGTGGACCAGGGCGTTGGTTGTCCCAGCCGCCGGAAGACACTGGACCGTCGTTCCGTTGCAGGAGATGGAACCCGTATTGACGATGGGCGCGCTGGTATAGGCGTTCAGGAAGAGGTTGTAGTACTGGGGATCGTAGTTGATGGCGAAACCGGCGCGCAGCACCGTGCCTGGAAACGCCGAGGGGTTATAGGCGAAACCGATACGCGGCTGGAAGTTTTTGTAGTTCTCCGGCACGTAGGGGAAAGTCGTCTGGCTGAGCGGAAGTGTGGGGTCCCAAATGGGATTAGGGCCAGTCTGGCGCGCGACAGAGACATCGTGCAGCAGGTTGACGCTCTGCTTGAAGAACTCCCAGCGCAGGCCCAAGTTGAGGGTCAGTGACTTCGAGGCCTTCCAGTCGTCCTGGACGTATGCCGCCACGTCCGGCTCGCGGAAGGGAATGCTGGGTGAGCCGTTGGCGAGCGTCAGCGTACCGACTCCGGCCAACGCGTAGTTGAATCCGTTAGTGAAGTTGAAGCTGCCGCTTGTGTACGGCAGGAAGACGTTTGGCGAGTTCTGCTCATCGAACTCCCCGCCAAAGGTAATCGCGTGATTGCCCAACGAGAAGTTGGCGTTGTCCTGGACCTGTGTCACCTTGACGACGCGCCCCTGAGGGATATTCGTCAGCGGACCATATTGCGCGTATCCATTGACGCTTACGTTCGAAGCGCAATTGAAGATCGACGCGTCCACGCACGTGGGATAGCCGCCCGCGCCGAAGACCAGCGTCGACTGCTGGAAGCTATAGCGAAGCTGATTGACCCAGCGTGCCGAGAACGTCCGCGTCCAGTCCGCGCCGACCGAATGCACCTTGTCCTGCACGTCGTAGTATTGACCGGTCGCGACCGTTCCGCCGGAGTTGTTTGTGGGCGCATTCTGGTACATGTAGCGCAGGTAGAACCGGTCTTTCGGCGTTGCCTGGAAGTCCAGCCGTCCGAGGTCCTCCTGGTCGCTGGACGTGCTGGGCAGCAGCCGCTCGATGGTGCCGAACTCGACCATCGGCGACCCGGCCGGACACAGGGTCACCGCCGTTGCGCAGACCGTGACGTTCGTCTGTGCGAGCGGTTGCGGGCTGCCCGCCTTGACGGAGTAGGGGCCGTTGCTGACGAGCGAGGCGACGAAGGGGTTGCCGGGGAAAGCGCTGGCCAGCTGCGTAAGACCAGTGGGCGTGGGCGTCAGCGTGGTCGAGATCGAAGGCGAAGCGCCATTGGTGATCCGCCGGAAGAGCGTGCTGCCGAAGGCGAAGAGCTTGTCCTTGAAGATGGGACCGCCCAACGATCCGCCAAACTCATTGGCCGTGATACGCGGAACCGTCACGGCCGCGCAGCTCGCGCCCGGCGCGCTCACCTGTCCCGGCGCGCAGAAACCCTGAAGGGGGCTCTTCTGTCCCTGCCGGAGCGAGCTTCCCCAAGACCCGAAGTAGTTTTCAAACGCTGTTCCATGAAACTGGTTTGTGCCGCTCTTGGTGATGTAGTTGACGATCGACCCCGCGTCGCGGCCATACTGCGCGCTCATGTTGTTCGTAATGATCTGCAACTGGCCAAGCGCGTCTTCGTTGCGGAAGAAAAACTGCGGACCGGCCACGGAATTGTCGTTGTTCGACTGCCCGTCGATTTCGAAGTTGTTCGACCGGCCGCGCTGACCGTTCGAGGCAACACCCACGCCGTTTGTATTTGAGAAGTTATCATTCAACGTCCGCACCGCGCCGGGCACCAGGAGGACGAGCCGGTCCAGCCCGCCGCCGGTCGGCAGATCGGTGATCGCCTGCTCGGTAAAGGTCGTCGTCACCTGCGACTGCGTGGTCTCGAGCAGGTTCTGCGAGGTGCTCACCGTTACGTCTTCCCGCGCGTTCACCGAGAGCTTCTGCGTTCCCAGGTTCGCCACGTCGCCCGCGCGCACCTCGAGGTTGTTCACTGTCAACAGCGAGAACCCGCTGCCCTGCACCGTAACGGTATACACACCGAGCGGAACGTCCTTGAGGCTGACTTCGCCCTTGGAATCGGTCGCGCCATTGACATGAAGACCAGTCGCCGTGTTCGTCGCCTGAACGGTTGCATTGGCGACGACGGCACCGGAGGCGTCAGTGACGCTACCGCTGATCGACCCCGTAATGATTCCTTGCGCATGAGCGGAGGGAAAGAGAAGAGGAGATAAGAGAAAGGCAAGAAGGAGAACGGCAGAGATCCTGATACGCGGAGTTAAAAAGGTCATGGCCTCACATCTCGGAAGGTATGTACAGCTACGGTGAATGGCCCCGCCAAGCAAACGGGGTCATGGACTAAGCAAACTTGTAGTGCTTTATGCTGAAATAATACACGCCCGTAACCAAACAACTTGTAGCTTATGCATAATTTGTTTGAAATAAGACGCATCGATGGGCGTGGCGCAAATCCAGGCGGCTGATTTGTACTTGGAGATATGCTTAGCGGGATGCGGACTTATCTTTGTCGTCTAGCCATCGCATAATGCCGGTGGCCGAACGTTCGGGTGCGAGGAATTGTTGCGGAGCGCCGGTGAGGGCACCGGCCGCAAGACGACCGCTGCGAGCCGCACCCTCCATGG
>CAXTWP010000155.1:0-876 GCA_964247945.1 uncultured Acidobacteriaceae bacterium
ATCCAAAGGGTTCTTCACAGTCTGAGGTCAGGATGATTCGCGACGAGGTAATAGTTAGAGTTCAAAATCTTATTGAAACAGAGAGAGTAGGAAACTGACGAACGCCTGTTCCTACAACGGCCACTGTCCCGACTCGGCTGCTATCCTGCCCTTTCAAGTAAATCAGGTCCGGTGTTACGAACATTCTTCACTTTGGGATTCGCTTCATGCATCTCCATAGCTTCTGACTCGAACGGCCTCAGAAGATCGAGCGGTAGCCGTCCCGTTTCTTCTCGATCAAGCCAACGGTCAACTTGCTCCCAGAGCCACTGTGATCGGGGGACCGGAATGATCTTCGGCAATCTCATGGGTTATAGTCTTGAAGTCGTCCAACATCTTGGCCACGCGACATTCTTTACTTCTGCGCGCAAGGAAAGACACCCCTGACTTAGTTCGCTTTTGAAAGTGATTCTCTTTCAGGGGAATCCACGCGCTGACGGCTTGTGGATTCGTAGCAAAGTTGTTAGCGGCCTTCGCGTTGGGGTGGCTACCCTCACCGGCGCCAAATTCGATGTACGCTCGAAGGACGATCCGATTCTGGACAGTGATCGAGACGCCGACCCCAACATCCGTACGGAGTGACTGTGCGGTGAGTTGGCCAAGGGTCAGAGAAACGTTACCGGCGTCAAAGAAGCAGTAACGCCCGTATTGTCGGATGGGATGACCCTTGATCCCGAGATTGGCGACGGTCTTATCAAAATCGACTTGTGTGAGTAGGCGATTGGGTGCGCGGAGGCGGTGAGTCAACGAGACCGCGGAGTGTGTCGACGCCCTCGAATCAGCGCCGCCAAGTGTGGGCCGGAGTTCGAAGGGTACGGAGCTACCGCCAGCGGTGTT
>CAXTWP010000155.1:886-1326 GCA_964247945.1 uncultured Acidobacteriaceae bacterium
CGAGAAGAGTGGTAGAGGTGATGGAGCCGATGTCACCTCGGTTGCGGGAGGTCTCGGTGTAGAGGACTTTGCTCCACCAGGTGCGATGCGGCCCGTCGAGCAAAGAGCGACCGGGCGGGCGCCTTGGAAAGTGACTTCGACAGGTCGAATGAGACACTGGTGAAACCCTCAAGGCGGTCGAAAGAAAACTGGCTGGACCCTTGCTCGGAAAAGTGTGTGTAAGTGAGCTGAGCTTCGTGATGCTCCCAGGCGCGGGGCTTGGAACTCGGAGTGCCCACATCGACGCCGACGCCTGCCGCTATTAAATCGGGGTTGACAGTAGAGGCCGGAGCCCCCGCTTCACCATAGAGGGTAAGAACTGACGGTAGAGCGTTTCCATTGACGCCCCCTGTAGCAGGGTGAGGGTACTTGAGTTGGCCGGACACGCCGAAGATGCCAAG
>CAXTWP010000155.1:1336-6625 GCA_964247945.1 uncultured Acidobacteriaceae bacterium
AAGGTACTTGCCGGCGGAGACGAGGGGAGTGTAGCCCTGGACGCCAAACCACGTTTCGTGTTGACGGTAGACGGCGTGGCCGGCGAGCTTACTATTTGGGCCGAGTCCGTAGAAATCCTGAGCGTGGAGATCGAAATGGACAGCGGTAATGAATAGATTTCCCTTCGTGAGGTCAATTTGGCCATTCGGACCGTCCACTTGCTTGCCGGTAACGATAGCGTGCGGAGTGCGGAAGTTAAATCGATACTGGCCGCCAAAGAGGAACGAAGAGGTGGAGGTATTTATGGTCTTGACGGTGAAAGTGTTGTTTGCTGTGGGCTGTTTGACGAAATGAAGTCCTCCGCCGAAACCACTATCCGTGGAGACGCTACCGACAGGAGGACCAACTGGATCAAGGGTGAAGAAGTCGACCGCACACTCCTCAGCGTTGTGAAACTGAAAGCGGTGAAAGAAACGGGCATCTTGGCAAGCCTTCTTGTGGTCGTCCAGTCTTCGGCGAGGGCGAAAGCGGATGTGAGGAGGATCAGGGGAGCCAGCGAAGATGCTTTATGCTTTGACCTTCTGGTGAGCGGCTACCGCTGCGTTGCCAACTGCCTAGCCGAAAGCGCCAGCGACCGCTGCCTTCTCGATGCCTCAGGGACCTGTACCTGGAAGTCATCCGGCAGCGACGCGTTCAGGCTTCGCGCCTGGGCAAGTGCCTCCGCCTGAAGATCAGAGAGGGGCTGCGGCTACGGCGGCAGCCGCCCGAATCTGCGGCACGTTGCCGCCATAAACAGGGGCGGCAAAGTTGGGCCATGTGTTGTTGGGTGTCATGTTGAGATCGAGGAGGGTGTCGAAGGCTTGGGTGCGGTCGCGATGACGGAAAGGTGATCGAAGACGGTGGAGCAAATGGTCCCGGGTGCGATGTACGGCGAAATGACTACAGCAGGGACACGGACCCCCCTCAGCTTGAAGTCAAATGGTGGAGCGATCGAGGAGATGTTATCGGGCGACGGCAACGGAACGGGCGGAACGTGGTCAAAGATGCCGCCGCGCTCATCGTAGATGATGACGAGCGCGCTAGAGTGCCGCAGAGCATCGTTCTGTCGACTGGCGTTGTACACATTCTGAATGAGTGCTTCACCGTCGCGCATGTCGTCATCGGGATGTTGGTCGGTGGCGGGAAGTGCCGCCGGCTGGGTTTGTTTGCCGGGTTGTACTGTGGCTCGATGAAGCAGTAGGTCCGGAACATTGTCAGGGTCCCATTGCACACGGCGGCGGAGTTTGCGTAAGAGTCGTAGAAGAGGTTTTGATGTGCCATGAGGCCACTAAAAATGAGCATCCCGGACCAGTCCGACCAATCGATGCAGGACGAAACCCCTTGCTTAGCGAGTTCTTCGTAGACGGTGTAGAAGCCGCTGTAAAATTCTGGCACCATAACCAGGCGACCACGAGACGTGCCGCAATGGACGTAGAGGCGGTTGGGTAGTGTGGGGCCTCGAATGGAGTCAAACCAGTGATCGCAGATAGCGTATTGCCGGGCAGGGTGGTAAGAACGGGAAGTCCTGAAGGGTCAAAGCACTTCATGATGTTCGCGCCGAGGGCCGCGCTTCCGCTCTTGGTCTCTTAGTTGCGGACGGGGCCGGACATATCCGGCACCTGACCGGATTCTGGAGTGGGGATGCCCTAAAGTTGCTCCGTGACACCGGCGAAGTGATGATTGGGGTCGGCTGCGAGATCGCAGGTTGGGCTGGCGTCGGAAGAACTGTGTATCTGATTCTCGAGCGAATCTTCGTTAGGGTAATGCCGCCGAGTCTAGTCCTTCTATGTTGTAGTCTGGGCCTTTCATAAAGCCGGGAAGGTGGTCGAAACTCCGGTTTTACATCATTAAGACAAATAGGTGTTTGACCTGTGCAGGCATTTGAAAGTCTCCGTAAATGCTCGATTGTAGCGGATGACTATAACGCGGCGCAACACACGCTTTACTTGGGGCCGAAAGAGATTGGGGAATTATGCACCATGCACTTTTACAAATCAAAGAACTCTTCTACTTACTTCGTGATTAATCCTTTGCCCATGACATCGGCGAAGTTGCTAAGTGTCCGTCGGCGCTACCAGCAAAGTGAGCGGACATGGTCATCTAACGCTGGCAGGGTCACGTATGCGATCACTTTTGGGCGATCTCGCTGTGCAGACCGCGCCCTATCCGCCGCCAAGCCTGCCGAGTCCCATTCCGATCACATATGTAACAACACCTTCCAGTGCGCCGATCCAAGTCATCTCGAAGCCGCTAGCCCACCACGAACGAAGCGTAATGAGCGATTTCGCGGTGCCTGCCGCAAAGTGGCGAGTAGAGAAACAATGGCAGCGACGATCACCGCCGGAATACCGTTCAGGAAGAAAAATCGAGTGATCGGGATGAAAGCGCCAACTGCCGTTGATAGAGCTCCAGAGATAGCTGAGACCATGGGTTTGCTTAGTCCCTCTTCGGTAGTACTGAGCCGTTCCCGCGCGAGCGCCTTGATAAGCTGATGCCTGTTTTGGCGAGATGTTCTACAAAAACGTTCCGCGTCTTCCACCGGAAGCCCGCGAATCTGATAGCTAAGCGACAGAATCTCGCGTGCTTCCACCTCATTGTCCTCAACGGCTCCTTTCTCCCGGTCGAATTCGGCTTCGTAGATCTCCCGCTCGCTCTTTGCTGCCAAATATGCCCCAGAACCCATTGAAAGCGCGCTCGCCACCATGCCGGCTAACCCGGCAATCAGAACGAAATGGCTGTTACCGAGTGTTGCCTCCGATACTCCGGACACGGTGCCAAAGATGGAACCCAGTCCGTCATTGATACCGTAAATTGCGTCGCCCACCCAGCCTGCCGCCTGCGAGTGTCCTTTGTCCCGAGCAGCGACAAGATCGTTTAATGCCGCATGAGCCTGTTCAGGTGATAAGGCTGGGAGAGTACCTCGGGAGCGGATGAGATTGCCGAGAGTCGAGTAGTGTTCGCGCTCGTCCGCGATTACCTTGTCAAGAATTGCAATGCTAGGTTCATCGCCGGGGGCCTTGAGTTGCTGCCCGTATTTCGCGATATCCCTGGCTTCATCGATCTCTAGCCGGCGAAGTGCAAGATCCGGGCCACCAACCCGGTCTGCAAGCGAATGTGCTTGGCCGTTGGCATCACCCTTGTAGTGTGGTTCCTGACCACCCAGCGCCTTGATCCGTCCCGCCCACAGGTCTGCATGATGCTTCTCCGCCATTGCTAGGCCGCGAAGAGCGTTTCGACGGTGTGGATCTGCTTCGGCTTTCGCAAGAGCCGTATAGGTATTGTAGCCTTCCATCTCCGCTTGCCAATTCGCTTCAAGTGCAGAGACCAGCTCTTGTTATCTGTCGCGTTCATGAATTCTCCGTTTGTGGATCGCTCTTACTCTTTTGCCTACGACCTCTCGAGTAACAGCACACCTCGGAAACGGCCCTGCTCTGGGTGGATATCTTCGATGTACGTTGTTAGCGACAAGCTTCAACTGTTGTCATCGGACCACTTCGGCCTTCGTCAGCACGATTGCACTTGTTTGAGCGGCACCCTCAAAAAACGTGACCATACGCTGAGGTTCGCTGGCCTTATAAGGACTGAATTATGTGCCCACCCATATTCGATCAGCTGATACCAAAGTTCAGCCACAATTGTTAGCCGGCCTACGGAGTTTCCGGCAGGTACAACATACCGAACCTGACTTCCTCAATCCGTTAGTCCGGGCTCCTATAGGCCTCACCGACTATCTTGATGTCTCGCTCGCTGTTGCCTTATCGAAGCACGCAGGAAGCAAATCGATTATCGTTGGCATACCGCGCTGCACTGAGACTTCCCATTGTCACGCGGCCTTGGGAATCAACAAGAATTGGTTCGTAAATCTCAACTTGATCAGGTGTCGTGATCTCACGATAATGCGGTTCGAACTTTTCTGGGTCGTCATCGTTGTCATTTCCAACGACCGATCTGTTTTGTCGGAGCAGTCCCGACTCGAAGATAACTTTGCCAGATGTAGTCTTCATAATGGAATGTAGCCATGCCCTTCGGGATGCAAATGCGGTTGGGAGCTTGTGTCCCGAAAGGTTTTGCACCGAAACTTCAATCGCTGTCTTCTCAGGCGTTGAAGTCAAGCTTTGGATTGTGACTTTCGCCGCCTGCGTCTGTAAAAATTCTTTTGTCCTCTCCTTCGCCGCCGCCAACTCGTCTGGTAACGCCTCTACAGCACGGTCCTCACTATGATCGCTTAGCATCTCGGCCATTACAAAATTGGCGCCTACGAACACGTGCCGTCTAGCCCCCTCCCGCGACGGTCCATATAAGGCAGTCACCGGCATCGTCCCCTTTACCTCCGGCATATGGCATTGCTGCCATGTCTGCCCTTTTCAAAATTACTATGTTACCACTCTTGATAAGGCAGTTGTTCAGGAAAGCGCGGCAGTTTCTCGCCGCTGGTTACAATTGGCTCCGTATACAACGTGTGACAGCTCCCACAAAGTGCCGAATCACGTATGTGGTCGCTATGTACGGGAAGGTAACCCGCAGTCGATGAATGCATCAGCGTCTGGTGTCCATGGTCCGGATCGTAAGGCCCGTATTCCGGCCGTTCATCTTCGCGCACGGCGTCAGCCACTACTACATTTCCGTTGAACGTCGCATCGGTTCCGAGACCCTTACTCTCGATCTGGTGGCAGACCGAGCATGTCACACCGTCTTGGGCAAGGTGCTGCAATTGTGTTGTCTTTCCGTCACTCTTCTTGAAAGGAAAGCGAGCAAATACGTCCGTATCGCGCTTGGCATCTCGGTCTTCGAGCCGTATACCCGGCATATGGCAGAACGAACACTCATTCTCAATGTGTTGCTTCGCTCCCGGATGATCCATCGTTTCGCGCCGTATGCTGCCTTGCCAATAGGGATCACGCGACGAATCCGCCATCAGACTCGCTCTCCAATCGAAGCCAATGGAGTACTCGTCACCCGCGCCCGTTTTCATCCCAACATGACAGGCGAAGCACCGATCAGAGGAGCGAAACGCAGTAGGAACGCCCTTTCTGTAGGCAATCCGAGGTCGTTCCTGGGTGGGTGCCTCTTTGTTTGCGGAGACCTGGGCCGGGATCGAGGGAATCGCAGGTGAGGATGACTGCTGCTGCAGCACAGGCACCCCAGCAAGCACCATGCCAACGGACAAAAACATACCCGCAGAATTCTCATCGCCAACCATCCCAGAAGTGACCTTCTGCCCAATCCCACAAAACGTAGAACTCTAGCTACGGTGGTCTCCCACTCACTTC
>CAXTWP010000156.1:0-746 GCA_964247945.1 uncultured Acidobacteriaceae bacterium
GGCCTGTAGCTGGCGTCGAAGCGGGCGGACCCGTGCGTGAGCAGGCGTCGGCTGGTGTAGTCGATGGTGCCGTCGGGGCGTGTCTGGCGATGCATGCGCGCCCAGAAATAGGGCAGGTGGAAGAGGGTGCGCGCGCCCAGGACGGCGAGCGGGCTGGCGGCGTCCAGCGAGAAGAAGTAGACGCCGGCTTGGCTGCTGTGCGCGCTTCCGCCGCGGGGGCGAACGTAGGTGCGGAGGTTCAGCTCCGGAAAGCTTGCGGTGCCGGGAACGGTGAACGTGGACTCGCCCAGTTGTCGGGTGCGGACCCGGTCCATCCAGAAAGGGACGACGCCGATCCAGGCGAAGCCGTCGAAGGTGTCCGGCTCAAGCGAAGCGGGGAGGAGAGCGGCCATCTGCGCCTCGGGTATGGGCCAATGGGCGAAGAGCAGGTCGTTCCAGCGCTGGGCCATGCGCCAGCGGCCTGTGGGCAGGGCGTAAGGGCGGTGGGCGAGGGTGTCGAGAATACTCATGCTGTGTATGAGGATGAACTATCCTGATGGTCGATATGAGCGAAATTCAGGACGATTTGACGGCGGCTCCGTCGAGCGAGACGGATGTGTATGCGATCCACGGGGCGGACCCGGAGGTGCTGGCGTACGCGATGGCGAAGTATTCGCGGTCATCGCTGACGATGAAGGAGTCGCTGGGAGAGATCAGCGCGCAGCGGGCGGAGCAGTTTCTCGATACGGTTTACTTCGCCTATGGGC
>CAXTWP010000156.1:756-1016 GCA_964247945.1 uncultured Acidobacteriaceae bacterium
CGATCGCCGACCTGGCGCACATTCCCATGGCGGTGGAGCGGCTCAGCCTGCTGGCCGCGATTGCGCTGGTGGACGAGCAGCGCTGGGATGGGCAGGAACGGTCGACGCGGTATCAGGACTTCCGGCGGTCGGGGTGGTTCACCCCGGCGCTGGGCGTGGAGACGCCGCGCTTTACCTCGGCGGTCGAAGCGTTGTTTGCCGCGTATGACCGCGTGGGCGCGGGAATGCTGGAGGCGCTGAAGGCGGCGGTTGTGAGGCCC
>CAXTWP010000156.1:1026-6588 GCA_964247945.1 uncultured Acidobacteriaceae bacterium
GCTGAACCCCAGCTATGTCGGCGGGCTCGGCCAGATGACCCAGGCGCTGCAGGCGACGGTGCCGCGGCCCGAGACGATGAAGCCGGAGGCCTACCAGCGCACGCTGCGGGCGCGGGCATTTGATGCGGCGCGGTACCTGCTGCCGCTGGCGACGAACACGTCGCTGGGGCAGATTGTGAATGCGCGGACGCTGGAGACGCAGATCGCGCGGCTGTTGACGAGCGAGTTCGCGGAGGTACGGTCGCTGGGCGAGAAGCTGCGGCGGGCGGCGGCGGAGCCGGCCTGGAACGTCCACCATGGCGACGCGGAGGTGCTGCGGGAGGAGATTGGGTCACTGGACCCGGAGCTTGGCGAACGCGCGGCGGCGATGCTGCTGCGGCCGGTGAAGGCGGCTCCCACGCTGGTGAAGTACGCGGCGGTGAACGAATATCAGGCTTCATCGCGGGCGGAGCTGACGCAAGCGGCTGCGGAGTTGATGGCTGGGCAGACGATCCTGCCCGCGCCCGTGGTCGACCTGGTGGATGGGGATGAACCGCTTGAGGTCGAGCTGGCCACGTCGCTCCTCTACCCGCACTGCCACTTTCCCTATCGGCAGATCCGCAATCAGGTGACGGGGCTGAGCGCGGCGCGGCGCGGCGAGTTGGTCGGGCTGGGCGCGGCGCATCGCGGACGGCATGATGAGTTGGTTCGCGGTTTCCGCTCCGGGTCGGCGCTGCGGTTCGACATCCTGATGGACATCGGCGGCTTCCGCGATATGCACCGGCACCGGCGCTGCGTGCAGTTGCTGCAGGGATATACGGACGCGCATGGGTACGAGGTGCCGGAGTGTCCGGGGCAGCCGGCGCTTGCCGAAGCTGGGCTGGCTGACAGCTATGCGGCAGCGATGGATGCGGCGTTCGCGGCATATCGCCTGCTGCGGGACTCGGGTCTGTCTGAGGCTGCCCAGTCTGCTCAATACACTCTGCCGCTGGGAACGCGCTGCCGGTCGCTGTTCAAGATGGACTTTGCGGAGGCGGTTTACATTGCGGAGTTGCGTTCGGGTGTCGGCGGCCACTTCAGCTATCGACGGGTGGCGTGGGAGATGTACCAGGCTGTGGCGCGGCGGCATCCGGCGTTGACGGGGTTGTTCCGGGTGGAGGATGTAAGGGAGCCGGTGGATCTGCTGCGGCGATAGCTGATCCTCAGTCCAGAGCGTAGATGGCCAGTCCGCTGAGGAGCTTCGGATAGAAGTCGGTGGACTTTTGCGGCATGACGTCGCCGGAGAGGGAGATGTCGCGGAGCTGGTCGAGCGTGACCGGCTTGATCAGGAAGGCGACATCGGCACCGCCCGCGTGGACGAGCGCGGCGGCTTCGTGGGCGTCGCGCAGGTAGCGGACGTTGCCGAGGCGGGTGATGGTCTCCTGGTCGAGGCCGAGCAGCTTGTCGAGCACGATGCGATGCAGCTGGACGACATTAAGCTGAGCCTGGCGGGGGGAGATGTCCGATAACACGGCGGCGATCGGCTCGGGTTTGGCTTTGAGCAGGTGGGTGCCGTCTTGGGTCACGGCGAGGAAGGCGGTGCCGTGGATGGGAGTGAGGAGCTCGACATCGGCGGTCACGACCGGCTCGATGGTGAAGAACTCTTCGGCGCGGGTGAGAAAGTCTTCGGTGGAAAAGTGTTCCAGACCGCTGACGACGCGATGCGTGGGCAGGATGGTGATGCCGGGCGCGTCCATGTTGACGAAGGTCATCATCATGGCGGCCTCGGGGAAGGGCGGCGCGGGCAGGTTGCCGGGGGAGAGCTTCTCGTCCTCGTCGAGCGGCTGGCCAAGGGGCAGGCGCAGCTGGGCGGAGCGCTCCTTGGCGTAGGCGACGGAGGTCTCGTAGCGATGGTGGCCGTCGGCGATGATGAGCTTCTTGTCGGCCATGGCCGTGACGATGAGGTTGATGAGGTGCGGATCGGTCAGCTTCCAGACCTTATGGACGACGCCGTATTCATCTGTAATCGAGAGATCTGGCGGGTTTTTGGCCTCACCATCCGGACCTGCTCCGAATATCAGCTTCTCGGCCGTGAAGGCGGGGTCGGAGTAGAGCATGTAAATCTGCTCACAGTAAGCGCGGGTAGCCTTGAAGAGGGCGAGCCGGTCGGATTTGTGCTTGGGAAAGGTCTGCTCGTGGCGGTAGACGACCTTATCGGCATAGTCGTAGAGGTGGCCAAGGGCGATGAAGCCGCGTCGTTCCCTTATCTCAGGTTCGCCAGCCGCAGCGCTCGTGCCGGGAACGGTATAAGTCTGGGCGTAGCCGTATAGGGCGGGATCGGCCTCTTCCTTCAAGATACGGTCCTTACGCCAGGCGTTCAGGGTCTCGGCGGCGCGGGTGTAGACGTTACTCTCGTCCGAGTCGGAGGGGTCGTGTTTTCCCAGAATGACGCGGATGAGGTTGTAGGGACTGGCCTCGTAGTAGCGCTGCTGCATCTCGGGCGTAATTTTGTCGTAGGGCTGGGTGACCATGTCTTCCATGCGGACGCGTGCTGTATCGTAGCGGAGGGCGCGAAAGGGATAGATGCGGGCCATGCGGTAGGTCTCTCCAGGGCTGACCTCGGTTGATTGTACGGGTATCGAAGAACAAAGGGGGAACAGGCAACGTCCCACCACATGGTGCCATCCGGAAGGTGCGCGGGGACGTAGAAAGCAAGGATAGAAGATTGATCTGACGCTCTTGGCGAGGTTATATGTTGGGCAAGAGAGCTGTCGACGGTGTACTCTGCGGGCAAGGCTTGCAGAACGGGCAAGAACGCTTGAGGTTTTCGCAAGCGCAGCGGACGACCGCAAAGATCGTGCAGGCGAAGCATGGGCTACGGGAACAAAGCAACGATCGGCTATAAGGCGAACGGCCGGCAACTTGGGGCGATGCTGCTGGCAACGCTTCTTGTGATGAATGCTGCATGGTGCAGGGCGCAGGAGAATCCGCTGGGGCAGGTTCATACGCAGGCCCCGCCTCCTCCGGCGAAGACGCCGGAGGAGAAGAAGCCGGTGATTACCGGGGGCGACAACGCGGCGGCCCAGGCGACCTCCCGGAGGGACGCGCGCATTCGGGTGGATGTGAACCTGGTGCTGGTGCCGGCAACGGTGACGGACGGCATGAACCGCCTTGTAACAGGGCTTGAGCGCGAAAATTTCTTTATCTATGACAAGGACGTGCTTCAGCAGATCAAGAGCTTCTCCACCGAGGACGCGCCGGTGACGATCGGGATCGTCTTCGACCTGAGCGGCAGCATGACCTCGAAGTTCATGCGCGCGCGCAAGGCGCTTACAGAGTTCCTGCGGACGTCGAACCCGCAGGACGAGTTCTTCGTGATCGGCTTCAACGATCGACCGGCAGTGATCGTCGATTATACGTCGGATATCGACGACGTCGAGGCGCGCATGGTAATGCTGAAGCCGGAGAACCGGACGGCGCTGATTGACGCTGTCTACCTGGGTGTAAACAAGCTGCGGCAGGCGAAGTATGAGCGGAAGGCTCTGCTGATCGTCTCTGATGGCGGCGACAACCGCAGCCGGTACACGGAAAGCGAGTTGCGGCGCGTGGTGCGCGAGAGCGACGTGCAGATCTACTCGATCGGCATCTTCGACCAGTATGCTCCGACGACCGAGGAGCAGACCGGGCCGCTGTTACTTACCGACATCTGCGAGATGACCGGAGGGCGAATGTTTCGGGTCTCGGACCTGGCAGACCTGGGTGATATTGCCTCCCGCATCTCGGCCGCGCTGCGCAACGAGGACGTGATCGGCTTTCGGCCGTCGGCGGTGACGCCGGACGGGGGCTGGGGTATGTTGGAGATACGATTGGTGCCGCCGCCCGGACTTCCGCCGCTGACCGTACATAATCGCCAGGGGTACTATGCACCTTCGCAGTAAAGGTCTTTGGCTGTGTCTTGTGGCTGCCTGGATGGGGTTGTCCACTATCGGAACAGCCCAGCAGCAGACGGCACCGAAGGCCCCGGACTTGACGGTGGATCGAGATCCCGTTCCATCGCCTGACCCGGACGTGCCGGTGAAGGCAGATGCCGGGGACTCAGCGGCTGCGTCGGCGAACATTGGCAAAGGAGCCAACGGCAAATACACCCTGCGCGAGGACGCGTACGAGGTGCGGCTGGACGCGACCGTGCTCGACACCACGGGCAGGACGGTGCAGACGCTTACGAAGGACGACTTCCATGTATACGAGGACGGCATTGCGCAGACGATCGCCGGCTTCCGGCATGAGGATTTGCCGGTCTCGCTTGGTATTCTGATCGACAGCTCCGGATCGATGTACGACAAGCGCGAGGCTGTCGACCAGGCTTCGCTCGATTTTGTGAAGCTGTCGAATCCGGCGGACGAAGCCTTTCTTGTCGACTTCAGTTGGGAAGCTTTTATCGATCAAGACTTTACCAACGATACAAAGAAATTGGCGCAAGGTCTAAGCTACATCAAAAGCTCCGGCGGAACGGCTATCTACGACGCGCTCGTAGCCTCGGCGGACTATTTGACCAAGAACGCCAAACACCCAAAGCAGGTGCTTCTGATCGTCACCGATGGTGAGGATAACGCTTCGGGCGCGACCCTTGAACAGGCGATCCGGCGTATTCAAGACCTCGACGGCCCGGTGATCTACTGCGTCGGATTGCTCTTTGGGCAGGATACTGATAAGCGTGAGTCGCGCCATGCCCGACGGGTGCTGGAGACGTTGTCGGAGCAGACGGGCGGCGCGGCTTACTTTCCCCGTTCGCTAAAGGAGGTCGATGCCATTGCGGCGCAGGTGGCGGAGGACATCCGAACCCAGTACACCATTGCGTACCGGTCTACGAAGTCGCCGACGCTGGGCGGCTATCGGCAGGTGCATGTGGAGGCGAAGGCTAAAGGCTTTAGCCACTTGAGTGTGCGAACGCGCAGCGGATACTTCCCCAGGGTGGACCGGACGTCGCAAGGAGCGGGGAGCCTGGCAGGCGGAGCCGAGCGTCCTTAGGTCTCGCGAAGTGAACTCGGCCTATAAGCTGGGAGACGGTTCGGCTTTCACCGAGGGGCGGAAGCTGCGCGAGGTCTTATAGAGTTTGTAAAAGGCGACGGCGCAGCTGATGAGAATCGCTGTCCAGAGGACTACGAGGATGGTGGTGGCCCATTTCTCGGAAAAACTGGCCCAGATGTGGAGCACCTGTTTACCGTAAGCTACGCCGAGCCATGCGGCGGCGGCGTGGCGAATGCCGCGGCTGACTGTGAAGGTCGAAAGAAATTTACGCTCGGACATGTTGAGCGCTCCGGCGGCCAAGACAAATGGGCTGAGCGGCATAGGCGGCGGCAGAATCGCGGGTAAGGCGACGGCGAGGATGGCGTGGTTCTCCATCCAGCGCGTAACGCGCTTGAAGATCCGTCGCGGCACGTTTTTCTCGAGAAACGCCATGCCGCCTGAGTGGCCTACGCGGTAGCTTAGATAGCCTCCAAGAGCGGAGCCCGCAGTGGCTAGCGCGACCAGCAGGAAAAGATTGGTGTGCTGGGCGGCGAGCACAATGATCATGATGTCGGTGACACCGGGCAGAGGCAGCGG
>CAXTWP010000157.1:0-5234 GCA_964247945.1 uncultured Acidobacteriaceae bacterium
AACCGGGGACCAAAGTTCCGAAAACTGGGGAGCTTGGTTCGTTACGGGGAGTACGATTTAGTTCAATGGATGGAGGCACAACCGAGTGGCGGAACCGTGGATTTCGGGCGATTTCCACCACAGTCCAGCCGCTCTGGCAGCGAGCGAAATCTTAGGCGAGGATAAGTTATGGCGATTTTTCAACGGGGCGAGATCTGGTGGTACGAGTTTTCTTTCGCGGGCAGACGAATTCGGGAGTCGAGCAAGAGTACGTCGAAGACGCTGGCGCGGACGGCGGAGAGGAATAGGAAGCGAGAACTGGAAGAGGGGTTCAACAACGTCTCGGATAATCGCCATCAACGAGTACGAACGATCGACGATATGGCTGACGAATACTTGGCGGCTTACAAGTTGCGACACCCCCAATCCGCGACCTTTGCAGATTACGCAGTCTCGCACGTTAAGCGGATCGTGGGCGGCAAGATGTTTGTCGATTGTAGTGAAGCAACTGTCACCTCGTACCAGAATGCGCGGTTACAGGAGAGCGCAGCCCCGAAGACCATAAACGAAGAGGTCGGCTTCCTGCTACGCATCATGGACGAGGTCGGCGACATCCTTCGTGTCCGGCTTCGCAAGCGAAAGCTCTTGAAACTGAAGGTGGGGAAATCGATAGGCAAAGCCTACAGCGAGGAAGAAAAGTTGCGCATGCTGAAGGCGGCGAAAGAGGCTCGATCCCCTCACATCTATCCGGCGATTATGCTTGCTCTCAATGCTGGGTTACGTGATTCGGAGCTCAAACAGCTCACTTGGGACCAAGTGAATCTGAAGCGAGGGTATCTGACGGTTGGAAAGAGCAAGACGGAAGCGGGCGAGGGTCGAACGATACCGTTGAACTCGGCACTCTCGGAGACCATGGTTGACTATGCAGAGTGGTACCGTGAGCGATTCGATTCAATTGAACCTGCGTGGTATGTCTTCCCTTTCGGGAAGCCAAGACCAAGCGATCCGTCGCGTCCCGTGACGACTCTGAAGACTGCTTGGAACAATGTTCGGAAGAAAGCCAAAGTCACGGGACGGTGGCATGATCATCGCCACACCTTGATCACTGACCTGGCGGAGAGCGGCGCGGGCGACCAGACCATCATGGACATCGCGGGTCACGTGTCGAAGAGCATGCTGAAGCACTACAGCCACATTCGGATGGAAGCGAAGCGGAACGCGCTGGAGACTTTGGTGAGAGGTTCTTCCTCGAAACAGCCTCCGAGATCAGCGAAAAAATGCCGAGCTGCATAGGGCGTCGATATGGACCTGCGCCCCTGAGACCTGAACCCACACTAGGGGCGGCCGCTCAGCGTTGCTCAACAATGTGCAGGAGTTTTATTTGGGGTACCCACAATTTCCCCCACTGTGAGCGCTTTCGCTTGTCTTTTGGGGAGTGGTGCGGTGGGCATAAGTTGTAGATTCTATAATGGCTCCTGAGGTAGGACTCGAACCTACAACCCTTCGGTTAACAGCCGAATGCTCTGCCATTGAGCTACTCAGGAATACCTTGCTGGGGGTTGGCGTCCCTATTCAGTTATAGCAAAGGGTCGGGGGCTGGTCAAAAACACGGTATCGCCCGGTAGAGAGCAGTATCATTTCGGTCAGACGCCGCTTCAGAGGGAACAACCCTGCCTCGCATCTCTCGGCTAACCCGCGACGAGGTCTCCACCTCGACCACCGCCATCTACGACCGCTATCTCCGCGACCGCGGCAACGTTCCCATATGTTCCGCACCATGGCGCACCGGCCCGCCATCTTCGAAACCATCGTCGCGCATGTGGAGGCCGTACTCAAGACCCGCACGCTTTCGACTGAGCTCAAAGAGTTGGTCATCGTCCGCACCTCCCACCTCAACCGGACGCCATACTGCCTCGCCTCGCACACCACCATCGCCAAACGGCTCGGCTGGACCGACGAGCAGATCGTCGCGCTGCAGAACGCCGCCGCAAGCGATGCCTTCACCGAAGCGGAAAAGGTCGTGATCCATCTGGCGGAAGTCATGACCCTCGACGCGCACGGCTACACCGAGGCGGATTTCACACGCTTGCGCAGCTTCTACAGCGAAGGCGAAGTGGTGGAGTTGATGGTTGCTGTCGGCCTCCTCAACTACTTCAACCGCTTCAACGACCTGCTGGAGATGGAACCCACACGGCCCGCGTCACAGGAAGAACTCGCGACCGCCGGCGTAACCTAGCCTCTGCACGCGAGAGCCGCGTAGCCCTTCAACGAAAGAGCAGCACGGCGATCCGATACTCCGTAAACGCGCTCTTTCGGTCGGAGAGGCAGGCACCCACAGCGGCATGCCGCTCTCGTCCGTTGGCCAGCCGCGCTGTAAGCTTCGCAGGCAGCTTGGCGAGATCGTCCGTCGTGTAGCGGACGACGTAGCTGGGCTGGTCCTCGCCCACGTAGCCGGAATTCATCGCGCAGGTCCGGCGAGCCTCCTCGCTCGGCACCATCTCTACACCGGCTGTATCCAGTGCCATCCCCACAGCCGCTTCCTGCTGGCCAAGCGTCAGGTTTCGCACCGTCGTCTGGAAGTCCTCCACCGCATACAACTGGCCGTTGCGTGCGAGCACCGCCACGCCCACCGCATCTACCTCTGCGTCGAGGATGTTCGCGCGATGTCCCGGGGAATGCATCAGCGCCTCATGCATGCCCACAACCGACGGTCCCTCGGCCACGTTCTCCGTGATCCGGGAAAAATGCGCCCCCGCGTCGAAGCCGCGCCCGGAAAGCTCCGCTTCGCCCGGAAACTGGTGCGAGATGTCGCCATGACTTACCATCTGTTGCGCGTGGAGCACGGCGGCCCGGCATAGCGCTGCATCCAGATGAACGGGTGCAAGGTCGTGCGCGGCGCGCTCCTGATTGATCGCCGAAAGCAGGTACTGCTCGGCAACCGTGGCACGTTGGCCATGTGCAAACGGCGCGATCGCCAGACCGAGGATGAAAAAGAACGTCCTCATGATGCTATAGACCCCATCCCAGGCCAGAGGTCGCTCTCGGATCAGGCAACCTGCGTCAAATGCTCCCGCACCGCATCCCAGGTGAGCCGAATACCCTGCTCCAGGCCGGTCCGGTGATGCCAGCCCAGATCGCGCAGGCGGGTCACATCCATCAGCTTGCGCGGGGTACCGTCCGGCTTCGTGGCATCAAAAACCAACCCACCGTCGAACTTCAAAACGCGCGCCACCGTCTCCGCCAGTTCCCGTATAGTCACGTCTTCGCCCGTGCCGATATTGATCAGCGGCGGCGCATCGTCGCGCAGTAGCGTCCCATAAAGGGCGTCGTCGAGGTTCAGCAGAAAGACGCAGGCTTCGGCAAGATCGTCCGCGTAGAGCAGCTCGCGGCGCGGCGTCCCCGTACCCCAGACGACCACCTCCCGCGCACCCCTCGCCTTGGCCTCCGCCGTCTTGCGGATCAGCGCGGGCAGCACATGCGAGGTGGTCAGGTCGAAGTTATCGTTAGGACCGTAGAGGTTGGTCGGCATCGCGGCCAGATAGCGCGTGCCGTACTGCCGGTTATAGCTCCAGCACATCTCAATGCCGGCAATCTTGGCCAGCGCATACGGCCGATTTGTGGGCTCGAGCGGCCCCGTCAGCAGGCAAGACTCCGGCATAGGCTGCGGCGCAAACTTCGGGTAAATGCAGGACGATCCCAGAAACAGCAGCCGGTCCACACCACTCTGGTTAGCGGCCTCAATAACATTGTTCTGGATCAGCAGATTGTCACGGATAAAGTCCGCTGGACAGGTATTGTTGGCCAGGATGCCGCCCACCTTGGCCGCCGCGAGCACCACAAACTCGGGCTTCTCCTCCGCGAAGAAGCCGCGCACCGCCGCCCCGTCGAGCAGGTCAAGCTCCGCGCGTGTGCGGGTCAGCAGATTGGCGTAGCCGAGCCGTTTCAGCTCTCGGTAAATCGCCGAACCCACCAGCCCGCGATGACCGGCAATGAAGATGCGCGCGTTCGTGTGCATAGCGTTGGCCATGGCCGGGCTAAGTCTCCCGCACAGTAAAGGCGTCGAAGCCATGCGCCACGGCCAGCG
Source organism: uncultured Acidobacteriaceae bacterium (assembly GCA_964247945.1). Classification (GTDB taxonomy): domain Bacteria; phylum Acidobacteriota; class Terriglobia; order Terriglobales; family Acidobacteriaceae; genus Edaphobacter. Next base: position 4,064 of record CAXTWP010000157.1, read on the forward strand.
CGTCGCGCTTGGCGGTATTCAGGTCAGCCTCAACCATCTCTTGTACTAGCCCATCGAAGCTGGTGCGCGGATGCCAGTCCAGTTCGCGCTTGGCCTTTGCCGGATCGCCCAGCAGCGTCTCCACCTCCGTCGGGCGGAAGTAGCGCGGATCGACCGCGACCACAACGTTGCCCTCCGCGTCCAGCGCCTTCTCGTCCACGCCGCTGCCCAGCCACGTCAGTTCGAGCTCTAGCAGCGCGGCGCAGCGCTTCACAAACTCGCGGACGCTATACTGCTCGCCCGTCGCAATCACAAAATCCCGTGGCTTCTCCTGCTGCAGCATCAGCCACTGCATCTCGATGTAGTCGCGCGCGTGGCCCCAATCGCGCTTCGCGTCAAGATTGCCCAGGAAAAGCTGCTTCTGCAAACCAACTTTGATCCGCGCCAGGCCGCGCGTGATCTTGCGCGTCACAAACGTCTCGCCGCGCAAGGGCGACTCATGGTTGAACAGAATCCCGTTGCAGGCATACATCCCATACGCCTCCCGATAGTTGACAACAATCCAGAAGGCGTACATCTTTGCCACCGCATACGGGCTGCGCGGATAAAACGGCGTCGTCTCCCGCTGCGGAATCTCCTGCACCAGCCCGTAAAGCTCCGACGTGCTGGCCTGGTAAAAGCGCGTTTTCTTTTCGAGGCCTAGAATCCGTATCGCCTCGAGCAGCCGCAGCGGCCCCAGCGCGTCCGCGTCCGCCGTGTACTCCGGCTGCTCGAACGACACCTGCACATGCGACTGCGCGCCCAGGTTATAGATCTCGTCCGGCTGCACCTTCTGCACAATGTGGATCAGCGACGAGCTGTCCGTCAGGTCGCCGTAGTGCAGGATGAAGTGCGGCGAAGGCTGATGCGGATCCTCGTAGAGATGGTCGATCCGAGCCGTGTTGAAGAGCGAGCTGCGGCGCTTGATGCCATGCACCTCATACCCCCTCTTCAGCAGAAACTCGGCCAGATACGCCCCATCCTGCCCCGTAACTCCCGTGATCAGCGCCTTCTTCAATCGTCAACTCATTTCTTCAGGTAATGTCAGCTTCAAGCAGCACGCAACGCCGGCAAACGGTCCCGATACTTAAACATCAGCCCCACCAGTTTACGTGCGCCCCAGTAGCGTGGAATGTAACGTTTCGGCTCAGAG
>CAXTWP010000157.1:5244-6561 GCA_964247945.1 uncultured Acidobacteriaceae bacterium
GAACTGCGGCGCTTGATGCCATGCACCTCGTAGCCCTTCTTCAGCAGAAACTCCGCGAGATAAGCTCCGTCCTGCCCGGTAACTCCCGTGATCAGCGCCTTCTTCAAAATTCAGCTCGTTTCTTCGCTAGGATGCAGTCAGGCGGGCCGTAACTCCGGCAGGCGCTCCCGATACTTCAACATCAGTCCCACCAGTTTACGTGCGCCCCAGTAGCGTGGAATGTAACGTTTCGGCTCAGAGATACAACGGAGTAACCATCCCAGATAAAACCGGTCACCCCACACCGGAATACGCACCTGGTCACCGCTCAAAAACGCAATTGCGGCACCGATGCAGTGGATGGCCGGCCGGTAAGACAGATGCTGCTTCAGGTAAAGCCCAAGCCGCTCCTGTGTCCCGCCGCCGATGGTCACAATAATGTGGGCCGGGCGCTGCCGCTCGATCAGCGCCGGCAGCTGCGCGTCCTCGATCGTAGCTCCATACATCGGAGCCATATAGATATACTCCGGATCGACCGCTATCCCGTTCTCAGCTAGCCACTTCAAGTTAGTCGCCGCACTCTTCGGGCCGGCCATGATCCATAAAGTATTACCCGGCTGCCGCACATCGGCCTCCAGCAGCAATGCCCGCAGATATTCCAGTCCCGACAGCCGGTAGAGGGAATCGCGCTGGATCAGGTTCCACACCACCACCATCAGGGCGCTGTCGGTGATCGCCAGGTCCGCCCCCAGCAGCGCCTCGCGATAGGCCGGGTCATGATCCAGGTCTTTCAGTGCCGGGGCCGCCGGGACCACCAGCAGACCGCCGTTGCGCATCGCCGCAATCGCATCCGACGCCCGACCGCCGAAGAAACGCACCCCGAGGATCGTGCGGTGTGTATGATCCATGCCGGTCCGAGCGTTACCGCGCGACCGGAGCCGGCATCTGGCTCTCGATCCAGTGATAGGTCTTCTCCATGCCGTCGCGCAGCCTGATCGAGGGCTCCCAGCCCAGCTTCTCCAGGATCAGCGTGTTGTCACTGTTCCGCCCGTTGACGCCTTTGGGCGCGCTCAAGTTGTACTTCCGCCGCAGCTTGATGCCCGCGATGTCTTCAACGATGTCCACGAGTTGGTTGATCGAGACCAGTTCACTCGACCCAAGGTTGATCGGCTCATGAATGTCGCTCTCATAGATCATGCGCGTACCCTTCACGCAGTCGTCGATATACATAAAGCTGCGCGTCTGGTGACCGTCGCCCCAGATCTCGATCTCGTGGTTGCCGCTGTGCTTGGCTTCCAGCACCTTGCGGCAAACTGCCGCCGGAGCCTTCTCGCGCCC
>CAXTWP010000158.1:0-4324 GCA_964247945.1 uncultured Acidobacteriaceae bacterium
CCACGGTCACCCTGGATTCTATGGCCATGTAGATAATCGATTTGATCCGCGGCACGGCTATGTGGGTCCCTTTCCGGAGCATGGGGAGCGGCCATTCAACAACTTCCATGCGAACGAAGCGCGGGATGGGCAAGGTCACTTCGGCGATCCAGGGCACGACGGCGGCGGAGAACATGTAGGGGGGTTCCAGGGCTTCCATGGTGGCGGAGGCAGGGGCGGTCACCGGTAGAGAGTCAGTGATCAGCACAACAAGCCCGCTCGTGAGAGCGGGCTTGTTGCGACGGTAAGGAAGCCGATTTACCTGGTGGGACGGGCGACTTCGGTCAGGCGGGCCGCCTTGCCGCGCAGGGCGCGCAGGTAGAAGAGCTTGGACCGGCGGACTTCGTAGGAGCGCACCTTTATTACCGCGTCGACGACCTTGGAGTTGTACGGGAAGATGCGCTCGACGCCTTGGCCGAAACTCATCTTGCGGACGGTAAAGGAGCCTTGCGGGCCTTTGTGCGCGGCGATGACCATGCCTTCAAAGGCCTGGAGTCGCTCTTTTTCCCCTTCCTTAATCTTGACCTGAACGCGCACTGTGTCGCCGGGGGCGAAGTGAGGGAGATCGGTCCGCTGATATTTGGCGGCCAGCTTCTGCATAATGGGGTGAATGGACATAACTCTGTTCCTGTGCGTCTTTCCTGGTACAAGCTCGAACGTTTAGTGTACATCGTTTTTGGTCAGCGCATCAACGACCGGTTCCCATCGAAAGGTGGAGAAAGAACCATCCGTTTGAGCCAGGAAGATGAAGCAGCGAAGATTCTATGCTTTGTCTTGTGAATGCAACCCCTCCCTAGAGGCACCCGAGCGGTGCCTCTCTTTTTTCGCCTGGTAGAGCTTTTCCAGCGTGCGACGGTCTTCTTCGGTCAGAGTGGCGTTGGCGAGGAGATCAGGGCGATTGCGCAGCGTCTTTTCAAGGGTGCGCTCGCGACGCCAGCGGCGAACGGCCTCGTGGCTGCCGGAGGTGAGGACGGCAGGGACGAGATGGCCGCGAAAGTCGGCGGGGCGGGTGTAATGAGGATAATCGAGCAGGCCGCCGGAGGAGTGGATAGAGGTTGGAGGCAAGCCGGGGCGGTGCGGTTCCGGGTCGATGTGGGCACCAAAGCTCTCGAAGCGGGCGGAGTCGGGATTACCGAGAACGCCCGGGAGGAGGCGGACGACGGCATCGAGGATGACGGCGGCGGCGAGTTCACCGCCGGAGAGAACGTAATCGCCGATGGACAGCTCGCGATCGCAGAGCTGCTCGTTGACGCGCTCGTCGACGCCTTCGTAGCGACCGCAGACAAAGACGACGCGGTCGACGGCGGCGAGTTCATGGGCGATGGCCTGGGTGAAGGGGCGTCCCTGGGCGGAGAGGAGGATTACGGTCTCGCGGGCGGGATCACGGGTGGCCTTGGGAGTGACGCCGAGGGAGCCTACCGCGTCGAAGAGGGGTCCGGGCTTGAGGACCATCCCTTCGCCGCCACCGAAAGGGCGGTCGTCGCCGGTCTTATGGCGGTCATGAGCGAAGCTGCGGAGGTCGTGGAGGTGGACGGCGGCGATGCCGGCGGCGAGCGCGCGGCTGAGGACGCCGTGGTTGAGGAAGCCGTCGAAGAACCTTGGAAAGATGGTGACTATGTCGCACTGCATGAGCGGCGGAGTCCTGTCTCGATGACGCCGCCGACTGAAGACTGGCGCGAGGTGTGGTACAACAAGTAACGTTACTGTATTTTATGCAGTACGTGGGGCAGGTCGTCACGGAAGAACGGCCAACCGCGCTGTCTGTATCCAACCTGAACCCATACCCAGAGCAACTGTCTTGTTTTGGCGACTTTGATGAGCTCGGGCCGGATGAATTGTGTTCAAGGTTTAGGGTGCGCGGGTCTGCTTCTGCTGACGGTAGGCATGTCGCGTGGAGCGGATGGACAGCTTTCGACCCGGTTGGGAGAGGTGTCGGTCATTGCACCCGACGAGACCTCTTCTTCCGCAACCGGACGGGGAGCTGAGCTCCCGGACGCTCCTGAAGTGGCCGTGTTCGGGCGCGCCAAGGACCGCAGCGGCGTCAACATTCAGTATCAGGCGCACATACGCCCGTTCTCGCAAATCGCGGTCGCGTTGAAGGTAGGAGCCGAGGGCATCGGGGTGGATGTGGCGACCCCGCTCTCGAACAAGTGGAACCTGCGCGGCGGCGTCAGCTTTCTGGCGGGCTCGTATAACTTTTCCGTAACAAACACCTCAGGCGGCGTGGCGAACTTTGGCACAACCGTGCAGGGTGCTGCGATCGATGTGGTGTTCAAGCCGCACTTTCGCAGCGTGGAGGTGAGCGCCGACTGGTTTCCGCGTTATGGCAGTTTTCGGATCAGCCCGGGGTTGACGCTCTACAACGGCGACCGTGCGACAGTGCTGGCGACGGTCCTGGGCGGGCAGACCCTGGGTGTGGGTAACGCGACCTATACCAGCGATCCACTCGATCCGATCGTGGCAACGCTGGTGACGCGGCTGGGCCGAACGGTGGCTCCGCGGCTGACGGTGGGCTGGGGCAACATGATCCCGCGCGCGGGAGAGCACTTCAGCTTTCCGTTCGAGGTGGGCGTGGAGTACGTGGGCAAACCGCAGCTTACGCTCTCCCTAGCGGGCAGCGAGTGCGACCCGAATGGAGGGGGATGCTCCCCGTTGACCACTGATCCCACCACCCAGCAGAATATCCAGGATGAACAGCGGGACCTGAATAGCGATATTACCTTCCTGCGGTTCTATCCCATCTTGACGACAGGCGTGAGCTACCGATTTTAGAGGGTCAGCCATTGATCTCCAGCAGGCCCTCGGGGAGCCGCATGGCGATGCGTTTTTGGGCTATGTCGATGTTCTCGATCCAGGACCTGGCGAAGGGTATGAGAAGCTCCTCCCCTGCGGGAGAAAGGACGACCAGCAGGGGTGCGGCCTCCGTGAGCCGCGCGCCCATGGAGTTTGCAGGGAACTGAACGTCCTGGATGACGCCTACAGTACTTTCGCCGTCGATCAGCGTACAGCCGAGGAGGTCGGAGATGTACTGCTCATCGCCGGCTTCATCGAGCGGAATGCGGTCGGTGGAGGCGACCACGAGGTCTGAGCCGGAGAGCAACTCGGCGGTGTCTATGGAGTCGCTGCCTTCCAGCTTGAGGACGACGCGACCGACGTTGCGGCCTACTGGAAGCCAGTGTGCCTCGATCAGTGCGGGCGTCGCGGTACCGTCGGAACGGCGAAGAAACAGACCCTGGCGATCGGAAAAGTGTTCGGGAAAATCAGTGAGGAGGTCCGCCAGGATCTCTCCCCTGCGGCCTTGCGGCCTGAGCAGGTGGGCAAGCGTGACCCAGCTCTCGGTTGGGTTGACGGCGGCATCGGACATCCCCCAAGCGTACCGCATCGACTCTATGCGTTGCGCTCCGGGAAGCTCTTGGAGTTGTCGATAATGTCGAGCGAGAAGCGATGCTGAAGCTTCATGCTGGCCGCGCTCAGGATGGTCCGCAGCGAGCGAGCGGTGCGACCCTGCTTGCCGATGATTTTTCCGATGTCGCTTTGGTCGACACGCAGGCGAAGCGTGGTGGCTCCCTGGTCCACGATGGCTTCGACGACGACCTGATCAGGACTGTCGACGAGCGCCTTCGCGATGCCCAAGATCAGGTTTGTAATCTCGGCGGCGACCTTGCTTTGTGCTTCCGCTACTGCCTCTGTCATCTCACACACCTCAAGAGAGAGAATCCAAGCCGCCTAGGCCAACCTTTCGCCTCATCTTCATACTGTGAGGTCTTCCAGGATTGCCGTGCATAAGCGAAGCCGGGTGGTGAACGATTAAGGAAAGCTCCTAAACCGTTCCATTCTTGGAGTCTACGTGAGCAGAGCGATCGTACAAGGATGCAATTGGTGCATGGCCTCACTCTTTGGGAACATCAAGCAGCATCCAATGAGCGATGCGATTGTTACGAGACCTGGTTACGCGGCGACTTCCACAGCAGATGATGCGGAGGCCTGGGTGAGAAGTTTTCCGACACGTTCAGAGAGTTGCGCGCCTTTGCCCGTCCAATACTCTATGCGGTCGCGCTTGAAGTCGACCGTTGCGGGGTTGGTCCGAGGATTGTAGGTGCCGACCACCTCGAGGGATCGGCCATTGCGGGCACGGTCTTTTTCAATGACAATTACGCGGTAATGGGGCTGCTTGCGGGCGCCGACGCGCGCCAAACGAATCATCAACACAGGAGATGCCTTTCAAAAACGCTGGTTCTGGGTGCCGCTTGCGAAGCAACGCGGTGCTGTATATGGATACCAACAC
>CAXTWP010000158.1:4339-6492 GCA_964247945.1 uncultured Acidobacteriaceae bacterium
AAATTGAAGCATTTCGCAACAACTTCGGTGATTAGCGAAGTGGGAAGAGGAAGCGCAGCACCTGGTCGAAGCGGGCTGCCCAGGCGGATTCGTCATGAACGGCACCTTCGGCTTCCAGATACGCCAGGTTGTCTCCGTCGCGCCAGCCGAGGCGGAGAAGCAGGCGATGGAGGTGGTCGGTGTCGCGAACGTGGCGCGCACCCTCGGCGGTGCCCATGTCGAGCCAGATGAGCGGCTGCGGCCGCGGGCGCGCTCGATTGACGAAGGTGAGTATGCTGCGGTAGTTCCACCAGAGAGACGGCGACAGGACGGCGAGCTTGCCGAAGATGTCAGGTCGCAGGAAGCCCAGGTAGAGAGAGATAAGACCGCCCAACGAGGAGCCGCCGAGGGCAGTGTCGACGGGGTCAGTGCGGGTGCGATAGACGCGGTCGATAAACGGCTTGAGTTCTTCGATCAACAAACGGCCGTAGGCCCCTCCCTCGCCGCCGCCCATCCTGGTATCGCGAATGGCGGTGTACTCGGCCATGCGGCGTAGGCCGGCGTTGGCGACGCCGACGAGGATGACGGGTTCCATCTCGCCGGCGGCGGTGAGGCGGTCCGCGGTGCTGCCCGCCTCCCAGGTGCGCCCGGCGACGTAGGAGGTGCGGCCGTCGAACAGATTCTGGCCATCATGGAGGTAGAAGACGGGAAGGCGGCGGGATGGCTCCCGTTCGTAGCATTCGGGAAGATAGACCAGGATGGGGCGGTAGTCCGGGTCGGGCAGGATGGTGGAGTGAAAGTGCCAGGTTTCGAGGCGAGGGATCGATTCGGCATTGTCGGGGATGCGGACAGGGTTCTCCGGCCAGGTGCAGCTGGGCGCGCCCACTGCCGAACTGGCCGCGCGGAGTGGAAGGCCACGCGCGTCGTTTTCAACACCAGATTGCGATGGCTGTGTCAATCTGGGTGGCGGCTCCATTACGCTAGGATGACATCAAGAGTAGCAGAGGGAGAAAGATGAAGCGGGAGTGGCACAGGTGGTTTTCTCCGCGTCTGGGACGCGACATGGAACTGCTTGTCTTTGGGCACGCGGGGCTGCCCACGATCGTCTTTCCTACCTCGTGCGAGCGGTTCTACGAGTTTGAAGAGCGCGGGATGGTCCATGCGGTCGAGGGCCAAATCGACACTGGGCAGCTGCAGCTGATCTGCGTGGACTCCCTAGACGCGGAGAGCTGGTACAACCGCAACGTACCGCCGCGATGGAGGATCGCGCGGCATATGCAATACGAAAGCTACGTCATGGAGGAGGTGCTGCCGCTGGTACGCGCGCTGGGCAACTGGAACCAGTTCGCCTCGGCGGGTGCGAGCTTCGGCGGCTACCATGCGTTGAACATCGGCCTGCGGCACCCGGATGTCTTCAAGGCTGTGCTGTCCATGGGCGCGGCCTTCGATATGTCGACTTTTCTGGGGGGTTACTACGACGACGATTGCTACTTTAACATTCCGGTACACTACCTGCCGAACACTTGGGACTTGTGGCATCTGGACCGCTATCGCCACAATACGTATGTGCTGGCGGCGGGAGAGTGGGACATCTGCCGGGGACGAACAGAGTTGATGGCGCAGCTGATGTGGGACAAAGGAATCCCCGTGCGGCTGGATGTCTGGGGCGAACACTCCATACACGACTGGCCGGAGTGGCTGAAGATGGTGAAGGTCTATCTGTAAACTGACAAAGACGACAGCGGAGGGTGTGTGAAGAAGATTGGCGTTTTGTTTGGCATGGAGAACACGTTTCCGGGTGCGTTGGTCGAGCGGATCAACTCGATGGAACTCGAGGGAATCACGGCGGAGTTCGTCCAGCTGGGCGCGGTCAAAGAGGCGGTGCCGTGCGGGTATACGGTGATCGTCGACCGCATTTCGCACGATATGCCGTTCTACCGCGCCTATCTGAAGAACGCGGCTCTGACCGGAACGCAGGTCATCAACAATCCCTTCTGGTGGTCGGCGGACGATAAGTTCTTCAACTACGCGCTGGCGGCCAAGCTGGGCGTCGCGGTGCCGAAGACGGTGCTGCTGCCGCACAAGCACTTTCCTCCACAGATCAATCAGCAGTCAGTGCGGAACCTCGAATACCCGCTGCCGTGGGATGAGATCTTCGACTACGTCGGCTTTCC
>CAXTWP010000159.1:0-5173 GCA_964247945.1 uncultured Acidobacteriaceae bacterium
GCTGACCCGCACCCTCGCGCAGATGGGCAAAGTCAGCGAGTTCATCTCCGGCCTGCGCATCACCGACGCCGAGACCCGCGACGCCGCGCTGATGGTGCTCGCGGGGCGCGTGAACAAGTCGCTGGTCGCGGCCCTCGGCACACATGGGCAGGCGGCGGTTGGATTGTCCGGCGGCGATGGTCATGTCTTTCGCGCGCGCAAGAAGAAGACGACGCCGGACCTCGGCTTCGTCGGCGAAATCGCCGCCACCGACCCGCGCTGGCTCGACGCGATCTGGAAGATGGGCGCGGTCCCCGTCATCTCCTCCATCGCCCTAGGGTTCGATGGCGAATACTACAACATCAACGCAGACGAGATGGCTTCGGCCTGCGCCGTCTGCACCAAGGCCGACGCGCTCATCTTCCTGACGGATGTGCCGGGCGTGAAAGGAGCCGACGGCCTGGTGATGCGCTGGCTCGCGCTGCCGCAGGTACCAGCGCTCGAGAGCACCGGCGTGATCTCCGGCGGCATGTTGCCCAAGCTGCACGCCTGCCGCGACGCTCTCCAGCACGGCGTACAGCGCGTCCGCATTCTGCCCGCTACCGCGGCAGCCCTGCTGCCGGATCTCATCTCCAGCCGCCTCGACGAAGGAACGGAGGTCACCGCCCTATGAGCTTGGATGGGAACGCTGTTGCCACCAGACTTGAACATATACAAGCAGCCGAAAAGAAGCTGCTGCTGAACACCTATACCCGTAACCCGATCCTCTTCACCAGGGGCAGCGGCGTCCACCTGCACGATGACGACGGCAACGAGTACCTTGACCTGCTCAGCGGCATCGGCGTCTGCGCGCTCGGCTACAACCATCCCGCCGTCAACGCCGCCATCGCCGCGCAGAGCGCGAAAGTCCTTCACCCCTCGAATCTCTTCTTCCACGAAGGTACCGTTCCGCTCGCCGAAAAGCTGGTTGAGATCAGCGGCCTTGATCGCGTCTTCTTCTGCAACTCCGGTACCGAGGCCTGGGAGGCCGCGCTGAAGCTTGCCCGCGCCCACGCGCTGATGCTCCGCGAGCAGGGCGCGCACATCGGGTCGAAGTTCCTCGCGCTCACGCACAGCTTTCATGGCCGCACCATCGGTTCCGTCGCCACCACGCACAAGCTCGCCTACCGCGATCCATTCGCGCCTGTCATGCCCTATGTCGATTTCGTGGAGTTCGACGATGTTGCGGACCTCCGCGCCAAGTTCTCTGACGCCATCTGCGCCATTCTTATCGAGCCGATCCAAGGCGAGGGCGGCATCCATCCCGTTTCCCTCGAGTTTTTCGCCGCCGCCCGCGAATTGTGTGACCATACCGGCGCGTTATTGATCGCCGACGAGATCCAGGCCGGCCTCGGGCGCACCGGCAAGTGGTTCGCCTACCAGCACTACGGCATCCTGCCTGATGTCACTACGGTGGCCAAGCCCATCGCCAACGGCATCCCCATGGGCGCGATGCTCTGTACGGAAGCGGCAGCCAAAGCCTTTACGCCTGGGATGCACGGGACGACTTTCGGCGGCAACCCCCTCGCCTGCGCCGCCGCCTTCGCCGTCCTCCAGACCATTGAAGAGACGGATTTGCTGAGCCATGTAATTAAAACCGGCGCATACTTTCGCGAGCGGCTCGACGACCTCGCCACCCGCCACCCCACCATCGTCGAGGTGCGCGGCCTTGGTCTGATGATCGGCGTCGAACTCCACTCCGCCGCCGTTGCCACAAACATTGTGGCGGAGATGTTAGCCCGCCGCATCATCCTCAATCGCACCAGCGACACCGTTCTCCGCTTTCTGCCGCCGTATATCCTCGAACGCAGGCACGTCGACCAGGCTATCACCGCGCTTGACGAACTCTTCACGCACTACGAAACGCAAGGAGAACCCGCGCATGGCTAGCCTCTCCCACCCCGCCGAATCCCGCGCCGCCGCCGCGCTCGGCATCCAGTCCGATACCGCCTTCAACGAGGCCTCGAAACGCCTCGCCGGACGCGATCTCTGCTCCATCGCCGACTTCACCGTCGAAGAGATGTCCGCCGTCATGGAGCTCGCCCACGCCGTCAAGACGCACCCCGAGGACTTTCGCCACGCTCTCGACGCGCGCCAGATGGTCATGTTCTTCGAAAAGGCCTCGCTGCGCACGCGCCTCACCTTCGAGGCCGCCATCAACACGCTCGGCGGCAACGCCATCTTCGTCGACCAGACGCAGTCGCCGCTCGGCGAACGCGAGCCGCTGCCCGACATGGCGCGCAACCTCGAGCGCTGGATGTCCATTATGGTCCTCCGCACCTACGCGCACGACACCATCACGGAGATGGCCTCGTACTCGAAGATCCCCGTCATCAACGCGCTCTCCGATCACGAGCACCCCTGCCAGGCCATCGCGGACTTCTTCACGCTGGAGGAGCGTTTCGGCTCCGTCGAAGGACTCCACTTCGCCTACGTGGGCGACGGCAACAACGTCTGCCACTCGCTGATGCTCACCGCCGCGCAGCTCGGCGCGCACTGCAGCGTGGCGTCTCCGAAGGGCTTCGGACCCAAGCTCGACATCATCCACAAGGCCATCGAGATCGCCGAATCGACCGGCGGCAGCATCACCCTCGCGCAGGATCCCGTAAAGGCCGTGACCGGGGCCGACGCCGTCTACACCGATGTTTGCGTCAGCATGGGCTTCGAGCACGAGGCCACCAAGCGCGCCCCCATCTTCAAGCCCTACCAGGTGAACGAAGCCCTGATGGCCCACGCAAAGGCGGACGCCGTCTTCATGCACTGCCTGCCCGCGCACCGCGGCGCGGAGGTGACCGATGCCGTGCTCGACGGCCCGCAATCGGTCGTCTTCGACCAGGCCGAGAACCGGATGCACGCCCAGAAAGCCCTGCTCCTGATGCTGCTCGGCGGAGCCAAGCGCGTCGCCAACAGCCGGGCCAGGAACCACCATGCCCGGAAGAATACCGACCGGTCATGAACAACCTAGACGACGAGAACAATTACGAACGTGTAGGCAAAACAAGACTGACACTCTTCTTATTGCTTGCAGTTATAAGTACCGCTTTGTACGGATCGTTCTTGTTCTTAATGATGATGGTACCCGGGGTAGAGCCTAGTTCAAAGCTGTGGATGACAGGTATTTCCGGAGTGTTGCTCATTACTGTATTGCTACTAGGTGGCTGGAGATACGAAACTACTTCAGCACCATTTTCTACTCGACCACTTTATGCCTTCATAGGTGCATTTGTGATCGCTGAACTATCTCTCTGTCTAATGCAGTTTTTTACAATAGCAGCAGTTCAAGCCCATCTACTGCATCCATAAAGGTCCTCCCGCATGTCCGTAATCCTAGAATCCCTCCCCGTCCACCAAAAAGTAGGCATCGCCTTCTCCGGCGGCCTCGACACCTCGGCCGCCCTCCACTGGATGAAGCAAAAGGGCGCGATTCCCTACGCCTACACCGCCAACCTCGGCCAGCCCGACGAGGCCGACTACGACGAGATTCCCCGCAAGGCCCTCGAATACGGCGCCGCTCAGGCTCGCCTCATCGACTGCCGCGCCCAGCTCGTCCGCGAAGGCATCGCCGCGCTCCAGTCCGGCGCCTTCCACATCACCACCGCCGGCGTCACCTACTTCAACACCACGCCCATCGGCCGCGCCGTCACCGGGACGATGCTCGTCACGGCTATGAAGGAGGACGGCGTCAACATCTGGGGCGACGGGTCTACCTATAAAGGAAATGACATAGAAAGGTTCTATAGATACGGCCTGCTCGTCAACCCCGACCTCCAGGTGTACAAGCCGTGGCTCGACCCCAGCTTCATCGACGAGCTCGGCGGCCGCGCCGAGATGTCCGCCTTCATGCAGGCCGCCGGCTTCGCCTACAAGATGTCGTCCGAGAAGGCCTACTCCACCGACTCCAACCTGCTCGGCGCGACCCACGAAGCCAAGGATCTCGAACTCCTCTCAAGCTCTATGAAGATCGTCACGCCGATCATGGGCGCGGCCTTCTGGCGCCCAGATTCCGAGCTAGCCGTGCCGATCAAGGCCGAAGAGGTCACGGTGCGCTTCGAAGAGGGCTTCCCGGTCGCGCTCAACGGGACCGAATATCCCGATCCCGTCGCCCTGATGCTCGAAGCCAACCGCATCGGCGGCCGCCACGGCCTCGGCATGAGCGACCAGATCGAGAACCGCATCATCGAGGCCAAGAGCCGCGGCATCTACGAAGCCCCCGGCCTCGCCCTGCTCTTCATCGCCTACGAGCGCCTGCTCACCGGCATCCACAACGAGGACACGCTCGAGCAGTACCGCGACTCGGGCCGCAAGCTTGGCCGCCTCCTCTACCAGGGCCGCTGGTTCGACCCCCAGGCCATCATGCTCCGCGAGGCCGCCCAGCGCTGGGTCGCCAAGCCCGTCACCGGCGAGGTCACGCTCGAACTCCGCCGCGGCAACGACTACACCCTCCTCGCCACCGACTCGCCCAACCTCACCTTCGCCCCCGAACGCTTGAGCATGGAAAAGACCGAGTCCACCTTCTCCCCCCGCGACCGCATCGGCCAGCTCACCATGCGCAACCTGGACATCACCGACACGCGTGCCAAGCTGCTGACCTACGCGCAGGCGGGTTTGTTGACGTTGAGTAAGGGGTCGGAGATGCCACATCTGACGAGCGGGAGCGACAAGGGGTGACGGTGTGGCACAAGGAAATTGGAGCTGAAGACGGACATGTACATCTGCAGGTGTAGACACGAAAAGACTGGCCTGTGAGTTATGGTTGTAACCTCAGCAATAGCACTTAGCATCATAGCCATTCAGTTTTGCGCTGGTGCCCTGATAGGCGCGCTTGTAGCGTTGCTCATCCTCCGCTCTAAGCTCACTTGGCGCACAACTCTCATCGTGTCGTCGGCTACTGCGCTCGCTTTGGAACTTGCCGTCGGTTTTGTTGGTTACACAAGTTGGCATCAAGCTCTGTCTCTCTCCGTGGCGGTCGAAAATCACTCCGTGCTGATAGTAGGAACTGTAAGCATCTGTACCGCACTCGTAAGTTCGATCCTCTGTTTACAATCTTTTAATCGAATTGAACGACACCATTGATCATTGCGTCACCAGCAGCCGTTGCACTTGCTTCTCTGTTTGTCATTCCCGAAGGGAATCTGCGTTTCGTACCGCCTGAATG
>CAXTWP010000159.1:5183-6470 GCA_964247945.1 uncultured Acidobacteriaceae bacterium
CCGTCATGCCGCGCCGCGAGTATCACTTCTGGGTCTATATCCTCTCGAACCGCTCCCACACCCTCTACATCGGCTTGACCAATAACCTCCGAGCACGGGTTGAGCAGCACCGCCAGTCAGTCCCTGGAACACATACTGCTCGGTATCAGATTGGCCGCCTCGTCTACTACGAGTTCTACAAATACATCCGCAGTGCGATCGCCCGTGAGAAGGAATTGAAACATTGGACCCGCGCCCAGAAGATAGCTTTAATCGAATCTGTAAACCCTACATGGGAAGAACTCTTTGTCGAAGAAGACAGACACAAGACGAACGCAGATTCCCTTCGGGAATGACAAACAGAAAAGCAGGAACAAGGACAGAGGGTTCAAGAGTATGAGTGCAGATCAACCCACCAAAATGTGGTCCGGCCGCTTCCGCGACCCCCTAGATCCCACCTTCGAGGCGTGGCAGCGCTCTTTCCCCTTCGACTACCGCCTGCTCCCGCAGGAGATCGCCGCCTCGAAGGCGCACGCCCGCGCCATCGCCGCCGCCGGCATCCTCACCGAGGCAGAGCTGGCCATCACGCTTGCGGGCCTCGACCAGGTCCTCGCCCAAACCACGCCCGGAACAGCCATAGTTACCGAACCGCCAGAAGCCGAAGACATCCACCACTTCACCGAGATCGCACTCACACGCGAAATCGGCCCGCTCGCCCTCAAGCTCCATACCGGCCGCAGCCGCAACGAGCAGATCGCCACCGACATGCGCCTCTTCGTCCGCGACGCTATCGACGCGACGCTCAGCGGCCTGCGCGACTGGCGCGAGAGCCTCATCACCTTCGCCGAGCAGGCGGGTGACGCCTCGATGCCCTCCTATACCCACCTCCAGCGCGCCGAACCGGTGCTCGTCGCCCATTGGCTGCTCGCCTACGTCAGCATGGCCGAGCGCGACGGGAGCCGCCTAAACGACGCCCGCAAGCGGATGAACCTCTGCCCGCTCGGCTCAGGCGCGATCGCGGGAGCCACCCTCGCGCGCGACCGCAGCATCGCCGCCCACGCCCTCGGCTTCGACGCCCCAACGCCCAACTCCATGGACGCCACCTCCGACCGCGACTTCGCCCTCGACTTCCTGCAAGCCCTCAGCACCCTCGGCCTCCACATCTCGCGCTTCGCCGAGGAGCTGACCCTCTACTCCACCGCCGAGTTCGGCTTTCTCGACCTGCCCGAGGCATTCTCGACCGGCTCCTCCGCCATGCCGCAGAAGAAGAACCCCGACCTCACCGAGCTGCTCCGAGCCAAATCCGGC
>CAXTWP010000160.1:0-6461 GCA_964247945.1 uncultured Acidobacteriaceae bacterium
GGACTGGCACTCCTGGTGCTGCTGCTGCGGCTGGTCGTCTCAAGGATGGTGGATCTGCATACCTGGCAAGCTCCCGTCGCCAGTATCATCTCGGAGCGGCCGCGTGCCAGTGTCATCAGCCGCCAGGAGGCCGAGACGCAGGCTCGGGCGGCTACGCTGCTCCATACAACGCTCGGCTTGTCGGATCCGCTCGTCCGAAGACTTTTACTGCTGCTCGACGGCACGAAAGATCGGGCGGAGCTGCTGAAAGCCTTGCGCGCGGACCTTCCTGAGACACCGGAGGCGACGCTCACCGAAGGCATTGAGCCGACTCTGCGTCTGCTGCACCGCACGGGTGTGCTGCTCGCGGAAGGGTTTGGCTCCAATTGAGCGGGTCCAGCCGTTATGCTAGGCTGCACAGTTGAGGGTCTGGTGTGGGGCCGGCTCAGGAGCACCCATAGGAGCATAATTTGACCGCAGAGATCCTCCGCATGCATCCCGACGAGCCGGAGCCATCGCTTGTCGACTACGTTGTTTCCAGTCTGAACGCGGGCAACGTCGTTGCTTTGCCGACGGACACTTTCTACGGTCTGGCAGTCGATCCGGTCAATCTGCACGCAGTTGACCGCATCTACGACATCAAGACACGCGCCCGGCATAAGCCGCTTTCGCTGCTGATCGCCGAGGTGGCGCAAGCGTATGAGCACGCCCGGCAACTCGACTCGGCGTTTGATCGTCTGGCGGAGAAGTTCTGGCCGGGTCCACTCACGATCGTGGTGAAGGCGGGATCGAAGCTCCCGCTGCGCGTTACCGCTAACACTGGAAACCTTGCCCTGCGGGTGCCGGAGGCGGCGATCTGCCGTGCGGTGGTGGCGCGGCTTGGCCTGCCGATCACGGCGACCTCAGCCAACCTGAGCGGTCATCCGGAGTGCACGCACGCCTTTGGAGTGCTCGACCAACTCGGCGACCAGATCCCTCTTATAATCGACGGCGGCCCCACGGCGCGCTCCGTCCCGACCACGATCGTCGATCTCTCCGGCGGCGGGAACTCGTGGATGATTCTGCGCGAGGGTGCCATCCCGACCTACGAGATCGCGCTCGCGCTTCAGCACTAGCGTTCTGTCTGGCACTGGCCGAAGAGCCGGTCCATACTGAAGTCTCCGTCGCCGTAGACAGACTGTCCTCTTGAGAACTGCTCCATGACTGCCGCCGACCGTCCATCGCCCCGTTTACGCCATGTAAATGCCACGATCGCCAGCTTTCTTCTGCTGCTCGGTATCTGGTGGTTCGGTTGGGTGTACTGGCAGATCGCTTCGGTGGCGGCCAGGGACGAGGCGCGGCAGGCCGACGCGATCGCCGTCTTCGGCGCGGCGGAGTATTCGGGACGGCCTTCCCCTGTGCTTCATGCCCGTCTAGACCATGCGGTGAGACTTTATCAGCACCGGATCGCGCCGACGGTCATCACGCTCGGCGGCGGCGGTGATCCGAATTCGGGCAGCACGGAGGGCGGGGTGGGACGCGATTACCTGCTCGCGAACGGCATCCCGCTTGACCACATCATCGCCGAGACCACCTCCAAGGACACGGAGCAGCAGGTTGACCGGCTGGCGGAGATCGCCGACCAGAATGACCTTCACCACATTGTGGTGGTCTCGGACGGAACACACCTCTTCCGTATCCGCGCGCTCTGCCGCGACGCAGGCTTGGACGTCTACACTTCGCCCAGGCCATCGTTGGGGCGCATCGGATTTTATGACCTGGCACAACGCTACTTGCACGAGATACTCAGCTATACAGCGTTTCGTATTCGACTTACGCGGGACGCGCTCCAGGCCGCCACCCACAAAACGCCCTAACGCGTGGCCAGCCAGTGTGCTCCCATAAAGGCCAGGTTCGCGGCCAATGCAGTCGAGGTGAAGTTGACGAGGTCGTTGCCAAGCCACCCCCGCCGCTCAACAGTCGCTCCGAGGTAGCTATCAAAGAGAAGCCCGCCGATGCCCGCAAGAAACGCCGCCATGCTGTTCTGCCACGAGAGGCTCCCGGTCGCGGCGGCGACCAGCACGATGATACCGGCAGCCACCGCCCCGAGCGTCGTTCCGGCGATGCTGATGCCGCCGTCCGTGCCCGCGGGCACCTCGCGCAGGCTGGTGATCAAGAGTGTTCGGCCGTTGAGTGCCTGGCCCATCTCGGACGAGACCGTGTCCGCCGTTGCTTCGGCCAGCGCGGCGATGCAGGCCGCAGAGAGCAGTGGCGAGGCCGCTCCCGCGCATAGGCCCGCCACGCCCAGGTTTGCGACGATCTGCGAGGCGCGGCGGCCATACTTGGGCTCCGCCGTACCCATCCGCTGCTTGCGCCTACGACCGAAGCGCGTTGCGGCAAAGGTCATGATGAAAAGAGCGGTGAGCGCGGGCATTGCGGTGTGTTGCCAGCCGATACTCCGCCTCTGGGCAAGCAGGATGTCGAGGCAGATGATTGCGCCCAGTACGGCCGCGGGTCCAGTCGCCGAACGCAATAACCACACCAGCAGAGCGAAACCCGCGCTAATGAAGCATGCCACCCAGAACCAATGCGGGACCGCAATGCGCCAGTTGCCGATGGAGCCTAAGGCCCAAACGGTCACGCCCGCCTTCATGGTGATCAGCGCCGCCACGGCACCCACAAGCAGGTCCGACTGCATCTTGTCGCGTGTTGCCGGTATGGCTTTACGCGCCTTTGCCATGGTCTCCACCTCATTGCGGCGTGATTTACAATCAGACCTGAGCATAGCCAAGATCGGCATGATGGCGGGAGCAGTTTTGCAATTAGTGGAACACGAAGCAGGCAACAAGGCAGCAGGAAACACTCGGCCGCGTTCGGCACGGCATCCCTTTGGGTCGTTCGTCTTGGCAGCATTCGCGGCAGCTGGAGTGATGTCGATGGCCGGCTGCGGCAACACCTATCGCCCAGTCGTCTCGGCCATTAACCCGGTCGGCCCTTCGGCGCAACCGCAGAAGTTCGCCGTCGCTATATCCAGTCCCAGCCCCTCCAGCCCGGGCCTGGTGACCATTGTAGATTTTTCAGGCGACACCATTCTCAACACCACCAATATCGGCGTAGCGCCCAAGTACCTGATTTTGGGCGGCGGAACCACCGGATACACCATCAATGGCGATGGCACGCTGAACAGCTTTGGGATCTCGACCTCATTGATTGCGAGCCAGGTGCAGGAAACGACGCTGCTTGGCGGGGCAAATCCGGTCAGTATCTTCCCGCAAGGCACAAACACCTACGTTACTGAGCCGGGACGCAGTTCCGTGGCGCAGTTCACGGGTGCGACGCCATTGGTTTTGCAGCAAGAGCTTGCGGTGGTCAATCCCATCTATGTCGTCGGTATAGCGAATGCGCCTCGTGTGTATGCGCTGAGTCAGGGCAGCGGTGGGGCGAACGGACGAGCGATTGCGATCGACACAAGCAGCAATACGCCTACGGCGGCTTTAGCGGTAGGCAAGACCCCGGTCTATGGCGTTATGACTGCGGACGGAAAGCGGGCCTTCGTGCTCAACCAGGGCGACGGAACCGTCACTGTCATCAACGCGCAGACGAACCAACTCGACACGTTGCCGGCGAGCGGCGGCTCGGGCACAACCAGCACAATCTCTGTAGGTGCCGCGCCCATCTGGGCGGACTTTGCCCCGCCTCTTTCAGAGATGGTGGTGGCGAACGCCGGGAATGGAACGAACAACGGCAGCCTCAGCATCGTCAGCATTCCGCTTTGCAATGCGGCGGCTTTGGTGACCAATCCCAACTGTGATGCCACGAATCCTGTTGACGCGGCAGGGTTCGGCACAGTCCTGGCTAACGTTCCGGTTGGGATTAACCCGGTGATGGTGGCGGCACTGCAAGACGGTACCCGCGCCTACGTTGCCAACTCCGGAAATCCAAATCTTCCGTGCGTTACCGTAACAACCTCGAGCGGCGGCGTGAGTACGAGCACGCCGACGGGTAACTGCACCGTCTCCGTCGTGAACCTTACGACTGAGACTGTCACCGCGACCATTCCCATCGCCGGACGGCCCCTTTACATCGCGGCTACGACCGGCACACCTACTGGAAAGGTATACGTCGTTTGCAGCGACAGCAACGTGATGACGGTTATTCGGACGGATCTCGACATTGTAACGACGACTATTCCACTCCAGGGTACGGGCGTTGCTGTGCGGGTCACGGCGCCGTAGATTTCGCGCGGGCTCGTTCGGCTATAGCTGCATGGCGGATTGACCAGTCGCGTCCAGAGACATGGTCGTGCTTTCCGCGGAAAGGTCCAGGATGAGCCGTTCGAGTACTATGAGTTTGCTTACCGGGTTACTGCGCATTTCTAGGTCGGCGCGGGCAATCAGGCGCAGGACGCGGGTAAGCTCGCGTCGTGAACGATAGCGCCGGGCCTGATGGATCAGGTCGTCGGCAGCGAAGGGCGGCATCCGAAAGCCCTGCCAGAGGACCTGCCATAACACGCGTGCATCCCGAACATTTTTTTCGGAGATTACGAGCATCTGCCGGAAGGTCCGCGCGAGCATATACAGGTGGCCGATGGCGGCGTCCTCGCCTCCGTCGGACGCATTGAGAAGACCGTGCAGCAACGCAAGAGCGCGGGGCCGGTCGCGCCGGGAGATGGCGTCGGTCAGCTCATAGAGTGAGCGCTGCTTCGCCGCGAGAACCATCGTTTCCACATCGCCGAGCGTGATTCGAGCTCGGCCTTCGGTATAGAGGAGCAACTTTTCGAGTTCACCGGCGACGAGCATCATATCCGCGCCGAGTGCGTCGACGAGCTCACGGGCGGCGTCTGGACTGAACTTCGTCCCGGCGGCTTCGGCGGTCGCAACGACCCAGCGACCCGCGTCGCCCTCGTCTACGCGAGCCAACTCGACCATGCCGCAGTGATCGCCCAGGGTCTCGCGAATGCGCTCGTAGCGCTCTTTGTCCTGATAGTCCATCTTGCGCAGGTCGGCGGGAATACGGAGGTGGTCTGCAACGAAGAGCAGCAGCGACTGCGGATTGGGTGAGCGGAAGTAGGCGGCGATCGCGGCAAACTCTTCCTTTCTGCCGCCACGGCCATAGAGCAGCTTCAGATTGCGGATAAAGAAGACCTGGAAGGGTGCCATCAGGGAGGGCGTCTGGGCGCGATCGAGAACCTCGAAGAGGCTTGTCTCGGCAAGATCGACATCGTTCAGGCAGAAGTCGCGGAGTTCCGGCGGCACGAGGGCTGCTAGAACAACTTTACGGCAGCGCTCGTAGAGGAAGGTCTCGTCGCCCACTAGAAGATAGCCGGGGCGGGGATTAGGGGAGGCGATCTCGGCAAGAAAACGGTCTGCGGAAGCAAAGGACTGGAGACCGGCCATCAGAAGGACTCCAACATATCCGCCACGACAGCCTGGGCGAAGTTATGGGCGATGCGGCGAGCGGCGGGACTGTCCTCCTGGATAAAGCCGCTGAGGTCCTGCGTCGACTGGTACTGCTCGCGATAGCCCAGGGCGTCGTTCCGATAGAGGATGTGCCCGTCACGGGCGGTGAGGACGACCTTGGCGGTGATGGTGATGAGGTAACTGGATGTTTGGCTGCTGGTGGCATCGTAGGTGAGCGGTGCCACCGACTGCGCGAGGATGGTGCCGCTCAGAACGGCGTCGGCGTCTTTATCGGTGTTGGTGATGATGTACTTGGTGCGGGTGTTGAGCTCGCGCACAACGGCCTGGGTAAAGGCCATCTCCGTGTGGTAGGCCTGAACACGGGTAACGAAGATGGGGACGGCGAGGGTGCGGACGTTTGCCGGCAAGTGCGTTGCTGATCCTGCGGCATGATAGCCGCACCCGGCGAGAGCGAGGAGGAGTACCGCACTAAAGTGAGAAGGTCGCATCCGCTTCTTTCATTGTCGCACCGCCGGCGGGTGTGAGAAGCAAAGGAAAGCGGCCCGAAGGCCGCTCTTTGTCGACTGTCATGGGCGACTACGCTGGGCTGGGTTGACCTTCGCCGAAGCCGGGCTTGCGACCGCCTTCGGGCTTGAGCACCTTCTGGACCTCGCCCGAGCCGGGATCGACGCTCGATAGCGGAGACCGCGGAACAGGGAGTTCCTTGCCTTCGATGATCATCTTAATCTCAAGCGCGTCCAGGGTGTCGCGCTCCAGCAAGGCCGCGGCCATGCGGTGCATGATGTCCTGGTTTGACTCAAGGATGGTGTAGGCCGACTTGTACCCAGCGTCCACAAAGCTGCGCACCTCGGCGTCGATCTGCTTGGCGGTATCATCGGAGAAGTCGCGGTGTTGCCCGATCTCGCGGCCGAGGAAGACCTCCTGCTCCTTCTTGCCGAAGGTCATGGGACCGAGTTTACTCATACCGAACTCACAGACCATCTTGCGAGCTAGGTCGGTAGCGCGCTCAATGTCGTTGCCCGCGCCGGTTGTCATCTTCTTGAGGAAGATCTCTTCGGCGCAGCGTCCGCCCATCAGAGTGGC
>CAXTWP010000161.1:0-6397 GCA_964247945.1 uncultured Acidobacteriaceae bacterium
CCGTGCGCGGGTTCGCCCTCGCCACCGCCCGGATCAGGTCGTCCTGCTTATTCGGCAGCGCCAGCGTCAGCGCATCGCCGCCCTCACTCATATACTGGTCGGCAAATACCACCGCCACGTCCGACGCCTTGGCCAACGCAGCCGCCCTCGCCAGGTCCATGCCCGGGTCGAACTTCACGGAGGCTCCCGCCGCGTGTTCCCGGATGTACCGCAGCGGCGCGCTGGGAAAGTAGACAGCATGGCCCCAGGCCGTCCCGTGCGTGGGGTCGATAGCGTTGCCGCCCGGCGCGTCCACCTGCGCCGACCCGCCGCCCGACATCACTCCAACGTCCGCGTGCGCGCCAATCACCGCGATCGACTTCAACCCCGGCACGAGCGGCAGCACCCCCTTGTCGTTCTTCAGCAGCACGATGCTCTCTTCGGCGATGTGCTGCGCGTCGTCCCGTCCTTTGAACGGATCGACCACGGTCCGTGGCATCGACGGGTGATCGAAAGAACCCGTGGCAATCATGCTCCGCAGCACCCGATGCACCATGTCGTCCAACCGAGCCTGCGGCACCGTGCCCGCCTGCACCGCCAGCTTCAGCGGCTGGCCAAAATACTCTTCCCCCGGCATCTGCATGTCGAGGCCCGCCATTGCGGCCTTTGCGATCGAATGCGTCGCCTCCCAATCCGACACTACGAACCCGGGATACTTCCAGTTGCCCTTCAGTACATGGTTCAGCAGCCAATCGTTCTCGCACGTCCAGTCGCCTTCGAACTTGTTGTAGGAGCACATCACCGACGCCGGATGCCCAATCCTGATGCCGATCTCAAACGCCAGCAGGTCGCTCTCATGCGCCGCCTTGCGGTCCAGATGCACGTCGACGATCGTCCGCCCCGTCTCCTGATCGTTAAAGGCGTAGTGCTTGATGTCGCCCATGATGTGGTTTTGCTGAAGCCCCATAATCAAGTGGCCCACCGTCACCCCGGCGAGCACCGGGTCCTCGCCCGGATATTCAAACAGCCGCCCATTGCGCGGATCACGCGCCAGGTCCACGCCGCCGCCGATCGACTGGTTGTAGCCCTGCGCCCGCAGCTCTCGCCCGATCACATCGCCGTACAGGTGCGCCGCCTCAGGGTCCCAGCTCGCCGCCGCGCCCAGCACCGACGGCAGCAGCGTCGCGTACCGGCTCTCCGGGGCCGCCATCCGTATCCCCACAGCTGAATCCGCCTGCTGCAGGTCGGGAATCCCCAGCCGTGGAACGCCCAGCACCTCGCCCGCGCCGCCGTTGTTACCCACCGGCACCGGGTCGCCCTGCCGCAGCGGTCCCCAGCCGATCCCATGCACCAGCCGTATCTTCTCGTCGAGCGTCAACTCCTTCACCAGCAGGTCCGCCCGCTCATCCGGCGACAGTGCCGTGTTCATCCATGGCCCAGTGGGCTTAGCGGACGCCTTGGCACGCTGCGCCGACGACGACACCACCATGGCAGCAACGCTCAACAAGAGAACGACGGAACGAAAACGCTTCAAACAGGCCTCCTTGCCATACAAAGAACACATCGACTATGAAGTATCTACCCAACTCAGCCTTTCAGGCAAAGCGGGGGCGGTTACCTCTCTTCATCGGTAGCCTTTCGCGTTCATTTGTTTGTAAAGATCAAAGAATGAGCGCAATGCTCTTGCTTGCTACGCGCCGAAGATAGATCAGCTCAAAATCTGCGGCTACTCGAGATTCTGCACCTGTTCGCGCGCCTTCTCGATCTCCAGCTTCATCTCCAGTCCAAGCTCCGTGATCCGCAAACCGCTCGCCGCGCCTGTGGACTTCGACAACAGCGTATTTGCCTCGCGGTTCAGCTCCTGCAGCAGAAAATCCAGCCGCTTGCCCAGTTCGCCGCCCTCCTCCAGCAATGCCATAAATCGCTGCCCATGCGTTTGTAATCGCACCAGCTCCTCGTCAATATCACTCCGCTCCGCCAGCATCGCCGCCTCAGCCAGCAGCCGCTCCTCCGGCACAGATCCTTGGAGCAGCTCTTCCATCCGCGCTCGCAGCCGCGTGAACTGCGCGTCCCGCACCCCGGCGCGTAGCGCCGCCACCTCCGCCGTCATCGCCCTCAGCCGAAGCATCGCCGCTCGCAACTCGGTCGCCAACGAAGCTCCCTCTTGCCCCCGAGCCGTTTGGAATCTCGCGAGCATCTCCGGCAACACCTCCAGCACCGCCCCAGGGAGCGCCGCCGCATCACCCGCCGGGGCCGCTTCCATCCGCAACACTCCCGGCTGCCGCAACATCCCGTTCAAGTCCGGCTCCGTCATCACACCGTACCGCTCCGCCACTCTCTGATACGCTGCCACATACCCCGAGAGTAGCTCTTCATTCAACTGCAACTGCGTTCCACCCTCGCGCCGTCCCAACTGCACCGTCACCTCAACATGCCCGCGCCGCAGCGCGCCCTTCAGCACGCCCCGCAGCGCCATCTCCAACCCGTCACACCCCGGAGGCAGACGCAACGCGAGATCCAGAAACCGGTGGTTCACGCTCTTCAAGGTCAGCGTAAAGCCGGTGCCCTCCTCCGTCCGCCCTTCGCCCGTCGCAAACCCCGTCATCGAATAAATCGCGGTCACACCATCCCCTCCGCCACAACTCCACCCGCCGGAACAAGATCCTCGCCCGCGCACTGCATATCGTACAGCCGCCGGTAGCTCCCCGACCGCGCCAGCAGCTCCTCATGCGTCCCGATCTCCACGATCCGCCCCGCTTCGATGACTGCGATGCGCGTGGCCCGCCGCACGGTCGACAGCCGATGCGCGATTACAAACACCGTCCGCCCTTGCATCAGGTTGGCCAGTGCCGCCTGCACAAAGTGTTCGCTCTCCGTGTCGAGCGCCGAAGTCGCCTCATCCAGCACCAGGATCGGCGCGTTCTTCAGGATCGCTCGGGCGATCGCCAGCCGCTGCCGCTCCCCGCCGCTCAGCCGCACTCCCTTTTCGCCGATCCGCGTCGCATAGCCCTCCGGCATCATCATGATGAAGTCGTGCGCCAGTGCCATCTTCGCCGCCGCCTGCACCCGCGCCATCGGTACGCCCGGCTGCCCATACGCGATGTTATTTCGCACCGTATCGTTGAACAAGATTGTCTCCTGCGTCACCTTGCCGATCTGCTCCCGCAGACTGGCAATGGTCACATCGCGCAGATCGTGCCCATCGATCGTGATCCGTCCTTCGTTCACATCGAAGAACCGCGGCAGCAGGTTCACCAGCGTCGACTTGCCCGCGCCGCTCGGCCCCACCAGCGCAATTACCTCGCCGCGCTCGACCGTCAGGTCTATGCCACTGAGCACCGGTTTCGTCTCCTCCTCGGTCGAATACGCAAATCCCACACCCTCGAACACAACCCGCCCGGAGAACCCCTTCAGCGCAACGGCCCGCTTCTTCTCGCGCACGTCATCCTGCGCGTCCATGAACTTGAAGATCTCCTCGCTCGCACCCAGCGCCTGCTGAAAGCTGTTGTATAATCCCGCAAACTTCCGCACCGGGTCATACAACGTAAACACCGCGATCAGGAAGGTCACAAACGATCCCGCGGTCATCTCATGCCGCTGGATGCTGATCCGCCCCAGGTACAGCAGCAGCGCAATCGCGCATGACGCAATCAGGTCCATCAACGGCGAGCTGATCGCCTGCACCCGGATCGATCGCAGGTTGGCGTGCAGCAGCCGGCTCGCTGCCCGCCGGAATCGCCGCATCTCCCACACCTCCATCCCGAACGCCTTCACGATCCCATTGCCCGTAATCGTCTCGTGCAAAATGTCCTGAATCTCTGCCAGCTTGTCCTGGCCCTTGCGCGTCGTCACCCGGACGCTGCGCCCAATCCGCCGCGCCGACGAGATCACCACCGGCACGAACAGCAGCAGCACCCACGCCAGCCGCCCGCCCACGATTGCCACCGCGAACACCGTAAACACGAGCGTAAACAGCTGCTGCAGAAACTCCCCCAGAACGCTCGACATCGCCGTCTGCACCCGCTCAATGTCGTTAATCAGCGTCGACAGCAGCCGCCCCGTCGAATTCGTCTGGAAGAACGCCACCGACCGCCGCAGCACCGCGTCATACAGGTCATTCCGCAGGTCCGTAATCATCCCGAACCCGGCGCGGTTCACCAGATACGTTCCTGCGTAATCGCACAGCGACTTAATCAGCGCCGACCCCACCAGCGCCACGGCTACCACGGTCCACGCATTGTGGAAGTAATGCGGAATCACCCGCTGCAGGTTGAAGACCAGCGCAGTATGCGGCACACGAAAGACCAGCACCGGCCCCGGCGGCGCGTCCGGACTCAGCACATTGTCGAAGATCGGCTTCACCAGTAGGATGCGGAACGCCGCCATTGCCCCCACCATGGCCATGAGCCCTACCGACGCCAGCGAGTACAGCGCATAAGGCCGCGCATACAGCAGCAACCGCCAGATCCGCCTCACGCCACCCATCCGCAGCCAGCCGCCCGCACTCGTCCCATTTCCCCTATTCTAATGGCGCAAGCCTGCGATGCGTCGATCGATGCGCTGATCAGGGATACAAGCGCATCCGCGTCCATGCGTCCGCCGACCGATGAAACACCACCCGGTTATGCAGCCGATGCGCTCCTTCCTCCCAGAATTCAATCCGCTCCGGAGAGAGGGCAAAGCCACGCCAGTAGTCGGGTCGCGGAATCTCTTCCGTGTACCGAGCCGCAAGCACGCGCGCGCGCTGTTCCAACTCCTCGCGGCTGCCGACTGGCCGGCTCTGCTGTGAGGCGAGCGCACCGATCTGGCTCAACCGGGAGCGGCTATGAAAATAGCGGTCCGCGTCTTCAAGTGGCAGTTCGCTCACCGCGCCTTCGATGCGGATTTGTCTGCGGCGCGACTTCCAGTGAAAGCAAAGCGCGGCGTGTGGGTTCTCCCGCAGTTCCTTGCCCTTTTGACTCTCCACGTTCGTATAGAAGGAGAAGCCGCGGTCATCCAACCGCTTCATCAGCACCATGCGCACCGACGGCCGTCCGTCCGCCGTGCACGTGGCGAGAGACATCGCATTCGGATCGTTCGGCTCCGTGGCGGTAGCCGCATCCAGCCAGCTTCGGAAAAGCGCAATAGGATCGTCGGCCACCTCAGGCTCAAAGGATGCCTCGGTCTGTAAAAGCTCTACAATCGATGAAGGTGCTACGGTCCTTGAAGAAGTTGAATCCATAGTTCGCTCCTCAACCTATGGATAGCGTCAAACGCTCCATCTACCTACGATAACCATCCGGCAAACACTGAATGACCGCTCACCGGCAACAACTCCGGATGGGCTTAGGGGCATGGTTCTTTTCAAAGGTCTTTTCCATTCCGTGAAGGCGTGGTGTCTTTTACCTCTAAAATGAGTCGGATGACGGATGACGCGAACTCCCGCAGAGACTTCTTGAAGCAAGGCTGCCTCAGCGCCCTGGCGGCTGCCCTTACGCCGGCGCTCACACCCTCTGCCGGCGAGGCGCAGAACCCCACTTCGCCCACACCCGGTGCGCCGCCCGCTTTCGGAACCGCGCCGCCGGCCGGCCCGGAGGTCAGCGCCGCCACCTTCGCCCAAGCCGAAAAGCTCGTCCAGGTGGACCTGACCGGCGCCGACCGCGCCGAGGCCGCGGGCAACTGGCGCATCTCTATGGCCCCGCTCTACGAGCGGCGCTTGGGACCCCGCAGAGTCGCCATCGAAGAGACAGTCGCCCCTTACTCCCGCTGGGACGCCGCCATCCTTGGAGCGCCATCCGGTCCCGCACAAAATCGCTTCATCCGCTCCAAACTCCGCGTCTCCAAGCCTCCGGCTAGCGACACCGCCATCGCCTTCGTTCCCGTCGCGCAACTCTCCCGCTGGATCGAAGCGCGCGCCCTCACCTCCGAACGCCTCACCCGGATTTATCTCGACCGCATCGACCGCTACAATCCCGCTTTGCGCTGCGTCATCACCCCCATGCGCGAACAGGCGCTCCGGCAGGCCCGCCGCGCCGACTCCGAGATCGCCGCCGGCCACTATCGCGGCCCGCTCCACGGCATCCCCTGGGGCGCAAAGGACCTGCTCGATACCGCCGGGACCCCCACCACCTACGGCGCGGAGCCGTTCCGCAATCGCATCCCTACCACCGACGCCGCCGTGGTGAAGCTGCTCGACGCGGCCGGGGCCATCCTCATCGCAAAGCTCAGCATGGGCGCGCTCGCCCTCAACGACATCTGGTTTGGTGGCCAGACCATGAACCCCTGGCTGCTCGAAGAAGGCTCCTCCGGCTCCTCCGCCGGCCCTGGAGCCGCAACGGCGGCGGGCCTCGTCGCCTTCTCGATCGGCAGCGAAACCGGCGGCAGCATCGTCAGCCCTTCCATGCGCTGCGGCGTCACCGGCCTTCGCCCCACCTATGGC
>CAXTWP010000162.1:0-6389 GCA_964247945.1 uncultured Acidobacteriaceae bacterium
GCCGGACAGCAAGGAGATTTACTACCTGGAAGGCACTGGTGGGCGCGGAGGCGCTCCCGGCGCGGGTGAGAACGGCGCGGGGGTGCGGTCCATAGCTCTCGAAGGACGTACTCCGAAGCCGATCCCGGTGAACGCGGCGGTGGAGGTGGACTTTGACCGCGAGAAGATGGTGGTCTTCGACGAGGCGTGGAGCACGCTCGACCACCGGTTCTTCGATAAGGACTTTAACGGCGCGAACTGGCCCGAACTGCACGAGCAGTGGCGGCCCTACATCGCCGGCGCGCGCACCGGCCCGGAGCTGCGCCGCGACATCAACCTGATGATCGGTGAGCTGAACAGTTCACACTCCGGCATCAACCGGCCCAGTGGGCCTCCTGTCCGCACCGGCCGTTTGGGCCTGCGCTTTGAGCGTGAGCCGTTCGAGGCTAACGGCGCATTGGTTGTCCGTGAGATCGTCCCGCTGGGACCGGTCGCGCTCGAAGGCTCGATCCATCCCGGAGACCGGCTGATGGCCGTCAACGGCGCGCCGATCACACCGGCCACCAACCTCGACAGCCTGCTCGAAGACAAAGCCGGGAAGCGGGTGGTGCTCACAGTGGCGGTCGCCGATGCTCAGGCAAGAAAGCGCGATGTTGTCGTGCGGCCGGTTACGCTCCAGGTGGAGTCCGGACTGCTTTACCGCGCCTGGGTGGAGTCGCGCCGGGCTTACGTCGACAGCATCTCGGGCGGCAAGCTCGGCTACGTTCATATCGCGGCGATGGGCGATACGGACCTGGCGCAGCTCTACCTCGATCTCGACGCGCGCAACCAGGGCAAGCAAGGCGTGGTCGTGGATGTGCGCAACAACAATGGCGGCTATGTGAATGGCCGGGTGATCGACGTCTTCTCCCGCCGCAACTACCTGCTGATGACGCCGCGCGACGGCTCGACCATGCCCAGCCGCCAGGCGCTCGGGCAGCGTGCGCTGGGGCTGCCGACGGTACTCGTCACGAACGAGTCGACGCTATCTGACGGCGAGGACTTCACGGAGGGTTACCGAACGCTTGGGTTGGGCAAGGTCGTCGGCACACCCACGGCGGGCTGGATCATCTTCACCGGGGCGCAGCGGCTGATCGACGGCTCCAGTGTGCGTGTCCCGGGATACCGGATCAAGGACACGCGCGGCCAGGACATGGAGATGCATCCCCGGCCCGTCGATGTCGAGCAGCTTCGGCCGCTTGGCGAGACCGGTACCGGTAAGGACGCGCAGTTGGACAAGGCAGTCCAGACGCTCCTTAGCGAACTGAAATAGCATGTAGCGGCTTGCAGCAGGACTATCGTTTTCCCGCAGTGAGCTTCTTTTGTGTTTCAAGGAATCGACGAACGCGGTCGACACTGCGGGCCCGGCCAAAGACAGCGAGCGATTCAAGCAACGGCGGTGACATCGTGCTGCCCGTGAGGATGGCTCGTAGAAGCATGAAGCTCTCCTTGACCGACCAGCCCTGAGCTTCGCCGAGCTGCTTGAGCGCGACTTCCATGGCTTCGGGAT
This sequence comes from uncultured Acidobacteriaceae bacterium, assembly GCA_964247945.1. Taxonomy (GTDB): domain Bacteria; phylum Acidobacteriota; class Terriglobia; order Terriglobales; family Acidobacteriaceae; genus Edaphobacter. Next base: position 1,529 of record CAXTWP010000162.1, read on the forward strand.
GCCAGGCGGTCGCATCAAGTGATTCGAGGGCGGTGAGCTGCTCGGCGGCGAAGGCGAGGGTCTCGTCGAGGGCGCGCTTTTTAGGGAGAAAGACCTCAGGCGGCGGGAGGATATTGTCTGCAAAGAAAAAGCTGGTGAGGTCGCCGAACTGCCCCAGGGTCTCGAAGCGAGTCTGGACAAGCGTGGCGATGTTGCGGAGGTATTCGTCTGCGAGGACGGTCTGGCGAAGGGCCGTAAATAAGGTTTCAGGGGAGAGGGCGCGGAGATACTCGCCGTTGAGCCACTTAAGCTTCGTGAGGTCGAAGACGGGGCCGCCGAGACGTATCTTAGGCACCTCGAAGCGCTCGATCATCGCGGCCAGTGAGAAGATTTCAGTCTCTTTGGCACCGTTGGCGACCTCAACCGGAGTAGGCGTAGGCATGCCGCCGCCCATCAGTCCAAGGAAGTTGATGACGGCTTCGGGCAGGTAGCCGGCCTGGCGGTAATAAACGAGCGAAACGGGATTCTTGCGCTTCGAGATCTTGGACTTGTCCGAATTACGCAGCAGCGGCATATGCCAGAAGCGCGGCAAAGGCCAGCCAAACGCCCGGTAGAGCAGGACATGCTTGGGAGTCGAGGAGATCCACTCTTCGGCTCGGATTACATCGGTGATGCGCATCAGATAATCATCGACGACGTTAGCAAGGTGATAGGTGGGGAAGCCGTCCGACTTCATCAGCACCTGGTCGTCGACGTTGGCGTGGTCGAAGGTGATCGCGCCGCGCAGCTCGTCGCGGAAGGTGGTCGAGCCGGGAGGGACCTTTAGGCGAATGACGAAAGGTCGGTCTTCGTCCAGATATGCGTCGATCTGGGCTTGCGCGAGGTCGCGGTGCGCGCCGTCGTAGCGCGGTGGGAGCTTGGCCGCGACCTGCCGCTGTCGCAGTGCTTCCAGTTCCTCGGGTGTTTCAAAGGCGCGGTAGGCGGTGCCGTTGTCCAGGAGAAGCTGAACGTGCTCGCGGTAGATCTCCGTGCGCTCGGACTGGCGATAAGGGCCGTAGGGCCCGCCAACATCCGGCCCCTCGTCCCAGGTAAGACCGAGCCAGCGAAGCGCATCGAAGATCATCTGCTCGGAGGTGGCGACGAACCGGGCGCGATCCGTGTCCTCGATGCGTAGAACGAATTGGCCGCCGCGCTGCCTGGCATAGATATAGTTGATGAGGCCGATGTAGGCAGTGCCGACATGCGGGTCGCCGGTGGGCGAAGGGGCAATACGGACGCGGACGGGTGCGGCGGGAAGCTGTTCAGTCATGATTAAGGGCTGTCCCGATGGTAGCAGGACCGCCCTTGCTCTACGCCTTTGCCTCGGCGAAGAGTTGGTCGCGGGGATCGGTGGGGTTGAGCTTCGTGAGTTCGCGGAGAATCTCTTTCGAGCGTTCGTCCTGTACCTTGGGAACGACGATCTGTACCTCGACGATCTGATCGCCCCGGATGCCCTCGCGCGCGGCGGAGGGAACGCCCTTCTCGCGCAAGCGCAGCTTCTGGCCATTCTGGGTGCCAGGTGGGATTTTCAGTTGGGTGCGGCCGCCGTTCTCCTGCGTGTCGATGGTGGGAACCTCGATCTTTGCGCCGAGAGCCGCCTCCATCATGGTGATGGGAATCGTGACGTATATGTCGTCCCCGGTGCGGCGAAAGACCGGGTGATTACCCGCCTTGACGATGAGGAACAGATCGCCCGACGTGCCGCCCGCAATCCCGGCGTTGCCCCGGCCGGCGAGCCGGATGCGCTGGCCGTCGCGGGTGCCGGGTTTGATGCGGAACTCGAGCGGCTCGCGGCTCGTGACGACGCCTTCGCCATCACAGGTGGGACAGGTGTTTTGAACTTGGCCAGAACCGCCGCAGCGCGGGCACTGGATGTTGAACTTCATGCGGCCACCCATCTGGGTGACCTGACCGGAGCCATGGCACTCAGGGCATTCCATGCTGCCGCCGGTGGACTGGCCCTTACAGGTGGGGCAGGTCTCCTGCCTTTGGATGTCGAGCTTGACCACGCCACCGCGAACTGCTGTCCAGAAATCGACGGAGACCTGATACTCGAGATCGGTGCCGGCTTGCGGGCCGCGTGACTGGCCGCTACCCCTCTGCGCGCCGCCAAAGATGCCGCCGAAGATGTCTTTGAAGCTACCCGTGAAGCCGCTGCCTGGAGCCTGACCCGGTTGCGCTTTCTCCTGAAAGCCGGAGAAATCGAACCCGCCGAAGTCGAAGGGAACTTCCTGCCCGCCGCGTCCGTTGCGGGGTGGTGGACCGTAACCAGGGGGCTGGCTGCCCGCATAGCCACCACGGGCTGCCGCTTCGGCTGCGGCTGGATCGATGTTGTCTGAGTAGAAGCCGAACTGGTCGTAAACCTTGCGCTTTTTTTCGTCGCCGAGGATGTCGTTTGCCTCGGAGATCTGCTTGAAGCGCTCCTCAGCCTTTTTATCGCCCGGGTTGACGTCCGGATGGTATTTGCGCGCCAGCTTGCGGAACGCCTTGCGAACTTCGTCGGGTGTCGCTGTCTTCTTTATGCCTAGCGTGCCGTAATAGTCTTTGGTCTGTGTCGCCATAGTCTTTCTTCCGTTCCAGAACCAGTGTTACTCGTATGCTCTCTGTTCGCAACATGAGCAGCCGGTAAAGGCTCCGGAACGGCAATTCAATTCCAGATCTGGCGTACGTCCATGGCCTCAATCGAAAACATCTGGTCCGGTTCCATCTGCTGCATCTTCTGTACAAACTCAAGCGCTTCCTTTTTGGTGTTGAAGATCATGCGGTTGTAGAGCTGCCCCGCACGAACCTGATCACATTGCCAGATCATCTCTTCCATTGCGTCTCACTCCTTGGCGAACTTAGATTCCGGATGCGTGGATACCATCGAGTACGTGGTTGCGGCTGTTGTGTTTCCCCCGCTTGCACGTGTCCAGTGTCTCTATGATTCTTATGTTGCATCGGAAGCAGTATGGAGCCGGTTATTTGCCGGCGCGCGCTGACACCTGGGGCACCAGAAGAGGTTACGTCCTGCCATTACCTCCCGTTTGATCTTTGTTCCGCATAGACGGCACGGCTGCCCATTGCGGCGGTAAACATAATGCGCTTCCTCCTTGAGCGGTTTGTCGCTGCCTGAGGGACGATCCTCGGGCTTTGTGGTGACGATGCGCCGGTCGTTCATGCCCGCCTGCATCAGCGGCAATGCATCAGCCCAGACAGTTCGCAGGGTTTCTTCAGGGACATTCTTGCCGGGCGTATAAGGATTGAGGCGAGCGCGGAAGAGCAGTTCCGCGCGGTAGATGTTGCCGATGCCGGCGACGACTGATTGATCCATCAGCAGCTCGCCGAGGGATTTGCGGCTCTTGCGGACTTTGGCGATGAAAGCGTCGGGCGGGTCGCCGTTGAGCGGATCGGGTCCGAGACGCTTCAGCAGCCTTTCCCATTGCGCCTGTGTGTACAGAGTGCAGTCGGCGGGACCGCGCAGCTCGATCCAGGCAAGCTTCTCAGGAGCCGTTTGTCCCGTACCGTCATCAGCGGAGTACCAGGCGTGGCGTTTGCTCTCGCCGGGCGCGATCGGCCGCCGGATGGCGGCGGCGTTCCAAAGGCGCAGACGCAGCGCGCCCTTAACCGGCGGCAGCGCGCCGGACCCTTCCGTAAAGTCGCCACGCAATCCGAGGTGAACGTGCAAGATACGATCCTTGCCGAAGTCGTAGCCGAGGTGCTTGCCCACAGCATGGACCTTCCGCAGTTTGCGTCCGTCGACGCTGACCACATCCGTGAAGCGACCCTGCGGCCCATCGGCGCGTATCGCCTTGCCTGCAAACGCGGCGGTGTGGCGTTCGGCCCAGCGATGAATCTCATTGCCTTCAGGCATCGTCCTTCAACCTCGTTGCGGTGACGGTGGTCTCGCGGCGCCGGCGCAACCGGCGCGGCCGGCCTCCGGCCTCTAGCTCATACCGGTAGTGCTCGATGATGCGATCGGGCGTCCATAGGGACCAATGATTGGCGTTTTGGGCGTGCATCCGCTTCAACTGGATCTCATCCATGCGCCGCATCAATCGCTGCAGGTCCCGGTAATGATCGCAGTAGGGACTATCTTCAGACTCAATGAGCGGCTGCATGTCGACATAGACCGGCTGCGCCCACTCATAAAATGTGTGCCATACGTCATAGATATTAAGATGGCCTTTCTTCACCAGTAACGATAAGTGCTCGTAGAAATCCAGTACCTCGATGGCGTTCACCGGTGGCGAATCCAACTCCCAAGGCACCAAGTCGGCACCATCAAGCCGCGCCTCAGCCAGCCGTCGCCGTGCCGCCACAAAACTGTCCGACAAGAAGAACCCCAGCTGCTTCTCCAGATTGGCAACCGATCGATACTCGCGCTCATGCTTGAGTTGCAGACCGGCATAGCCGATCGCTCCCGCGCTCGTGAGCACGAGGATAGAAGTCGCTACGCCTTGCACCATCAGCCAGTTAACCGACATCGGTTAGCGCAACCAGTTTTATGTAAAGATCGTGGTTTGTAGCTTTATCTACTATCAAAAGAACGTCTTCTACGTCCCCCAACACGCTCATCGTGTAATCCCGTCCGCCAAAGCTGATTTAGTTCCAGACATGCTGGATCGGCATCGGCTCAATCTTCAACACCAAATCCGGAGCCACCCCGGCCAACTTCCGCGCAAACTCACGCGCCTGAGCCTCACTCAGAAACATTTGTTGCTGCTGCATCTGTCCGGCAAACCACTGTTCGCACTTCCAAACCATCGTCTCGGTCATCGCTCTACCTCCATGCGTTCCTGCTACAGATACAAACCCCAGCCCCGCAAAAGGGATGCGTTATACAGAAGAGGGCCCCATAAAA
>CAXTWP010000163.1:0-3807 GCA_964247945.1 uncultured Acidobacteriaceae bacterium
CCGCGCCGTCCCCAAGCTCTGCCCCAAATGCCAGAGCGAGCACCTCTACTATCTGGGTGCGGGCTCACAACAGGGCGAAGAACGCCTCCAAGAGATCTTCCCCAACGCGCGCATCGGCCGGATGGATCGGGATACTGTGCGCGGCCGCGGCGACATGGAGCGGCTGCTCACCCGCCTGTACGCCGGCGAGATCAACCTCCTCGTCGGTACCCAGATGATCGCCAAAGGCCACGACATCCACGGCGTCACCCTCGTCGGCGTCGTCGGGGCGGACTTCGCACTCAGCCTGCCAGACTTCCGCGCCGCCGAGCGCGTCTTCCAGCTCCTCACCCAGGTGTCAGGCCGCGCCGGACGCGGCGATCTGCCCGGCAAGGTCCTCGTCCAGACCTACCATCCCGACCACTACGCCATCCGATGCGCCGCCCGGCACGACTATCCGGGATTCGTCGCTAAAGAGATGCAGTACCGCCGTTGGATGCACTACCCGCCCTTCGCCGTCCTCGCCAACGTCCTGCTGCAGAGCGACAGACTGGAGGAGGCAACCGCCTGGTCCGCCACCCTGGGCCGCTGGTTCCAGCACCAGCGCATGGACAAAGTGCGGGTGCTCGGCCCCGCCGCCGCGCCCATCGTGCGGCTCAAGCGCATCTACCGCTACCACTTCGTTCTGAAGGCGGAGTCCCGGCACACGCTTGGCGACGTTTTGCGCCGGATGCTCGCCTTCGCCGCGTCCGAAACTATTCCGCGCCGGGGCATCGTCGTGGATGTCGATGCGGTCAATCTGATGTAAGCCTTAGGCTAGCTGAGCAGTTGAAGGTCTTTGCCGGGTTTGAACCGCACGGCTTTACCGGGTGAGATGTTGACCTCGGCACCGGTGCGGGGATTGCGGCCGATCCCCGTCTTTCGCGGCTTTACCGTAAACACCCCGAACCCACGCAGCTCAATTCGATCGCCGGTAATCATGCTCTGCTTCATGGCATCGAAAATAGCGTCCACGGCCGCTTCAGCCTTGATCCTCGGCAGCCCAGTCCGGTCTACGATACGTTGTATAAGGTCCTGCTTGATCAAGGAAACGGCCTTTCATGCGCTACTATAACGAAATACCGCCGCGCATGCGCAAGTTTCTGCGATCTTAGAAACACGCAGACCGAATGTCAACGCGACGCGTGCAGCCCCTCCTCGCAGGAGAAAGCAAACCCCGTATGTCCATCAAGTGCGACCGCTGGATACGCCGACAGGCGCAGGAACACGCAATGATAGCGCCCTTCAGCGAAAAACAGGTGCGCGAAGGTGTCATTTCATACGGCCTCTCCTCTTACGGCTACGATTTGCGTGTCTCCGACGAGTTCAAGATCTTTACCAACGTCAACAGCGCCATCATCGATCCGAAGAGCTTCGACGAACGGTCTTTCGTCACCGTCATTGCGGAGAGCGTCATCATTCCGCCTAACTCCTTCGCGCTGGCGCGCTCAATCGAGTACTTCAAGATTCCGCGCGATGTGCTCACCATCTGCGTCGGCAAGTCGACCTATGCGCGATGCGGCATTATCGTGAATGTTACCCCGTTCGAGCCCGAATGGGAGGGCTTCGTGACCCTTGAAATCTCCAACACAACACCCCTACCCGCAAGAATTTACGCGAACGAAGGCTTGTGTCAGATACTCTTCTTCCAGTCCGATGAGGTCTGTGAGATCAGCTACGCCGACCGTAAAGGCAAATACCAGAACCAGCAAGGGATTGTTCTACCGAAGCTGTAACCATTCCATGTGTGGGAGCCAGTAGCATGACTCTCGACTGGCCACGCAGAGCTGTATATGAGGCTAGAGATTCTATGGAAGAGCATACGACGGAGACCTACTCCGAAAAATCAAAGGTGGGCCTGATCGCGGGAGACCCCCTTCGCGTTCTCGGCTTGAAAGAGATCTTGTTCGAGCAATGTCGTTTGACCGGCATTTCGCTCTCGATCGCCGGCGCGCTCCACTCGTTTCAACTCAATTTGCTCCTTATCGACGCCGGCACAGTCGCTGAGATCTCAAGCCTGCTCGCCACTCTGCGCCGGCAACGTCCCGACCTGCGCATTGTGGTGCTTGGGCCGCCGGCCGACATGGAATTTGTGCAACTGATGATCGGTGCCGGAGCCAAGGGGTATCTGCCCCACGATGCCAAGGAAGATGAGATATGCCAATGCATGGAGGTGGTGCGCGACGGTTCCATCTGGGCTCCCCGCAAGGTGCTCGCCCGGCTCATCGAAGCCGCCGAAACACGCGCCTCTGTTTCCAAAATAGCTGACTCAAGGTTTACCGGTCGTGAAGACCAGGTCCTCAAGCTCCTGATTGAAGGTCGGCCTAACCGCGACATTGCTCTCACGTTGGGGATCGATGAGGGGACCGTAAAAGCCCACATTAGCCGGTTGATGCGAAAGGTAGGCGTGGGAAACCGTACTGCTCTCACCATGCACGTCCTCAACGCGCAACGCGCAGCGCAATAAGGCAAGAAGACCGTTACCAAAGTTCCCATAACGTGGGTACCCTTGCACATTCACCCCAGTCATCGCATAGTAAGGAACAGCAACACAGACCTGGGAGAGTGGGGTTGTAGAGGCAAGCACCGGAGTTCCTCTGTTGCTCCTTTGCAACCCCCATTTTTTCATGCTGCGGTCCCGCCGCCGGTATCTTGCAAATCGATCACACTTACTCCCATGTAAACGCGTAAGCTTCAATGCAACCGTCTAGTCTGTATGGGCGTCACAACATCCATGGATGGTTGGCTGGTTGTGTGCGAGAGTCCTCGCCGCGCCAAAGACCGCGTTGTTTACGAAAGGTTTACTATGAAAAAGTTTTTTGGAATCGCATGTGTCGCGGCAATGGCCGCAACCTCTCTCTCCGCGTTTGCGGAAGCTGACAAAGCAAAACTCGATGAACGCCTGACCAGTGCAAGAGCAGTTATCCAGGAAGTCATGGGAGCACCGGATAAGGCAATCCCAAGCTCCATCCTTTCCGGTGCCTCGTGTGTGGTCGTCATCCCGGGCTTCAAAAAAGGTGCCTTTCTGGTTGGAGCGCAGTATGGTCAAGGGGTCGCAACGTGCCGGACGCCGCGTGGCTGGAGCGCCCCTGTGTTTGTGCAGCTTACCGGCGGCAGCTTTGGCTTTCAGGCTGGTGGCCAATCGACGGATCTCGTCCTCGTGGCCATGAATCAAAACGGCCTCCAGGATATGCTCAAGGCCAAGTTCAAAATCGGTGGCGATGCCGCCGCCTCGGCTGGCCCCGTCGGACGTAACGCGCAGGCGGGCACAGATTGGAAGCTCAATGCCGAGTTCCTTACCTACTCGCGCAGCAAGGGCCTCTTTGCCGGTATCGATCTCGACGGCACCGTGCTCTCGCAGAACGCCGACGACACCCGTACGATGTACGGCGCGGATATTCCGTTCGAAGCTGTTCTGAAAGGCAATCAGGCCACTCCGGCGGATGCGCAGCCTTTCGTCCGCACAGTGGCTAAGTACTTTGTCATCTCCAAGCAGTAATTGGATCGCACCGCCCTTTGTACAGAGGCCATCGAAAGATGGCCTCTGTGTTCTTAGCCTTCCTTCGCAACCGGTAAACTTGATGCTTGACCAGGTTAGCGCATTCTCAAGGCACGTCCGAGCATAAGGTACGCGTCACTGCACGACACCTAGCCGAGTTCGGCCTGCTCTGGATTGCGGTTCACGTTCTCCGCGTCCTCCCCCGCACCTTTGCGCGTTGGCTTGGAGCACGTATCGGAGCGACCGCTTTCACCGCCCTGGGCCGTCTCCGCGCTGTAGGGCTGCGCCCC
>CAXTWP010000163.1:3817-5527 GCA_964247945.1 uncultured Acidobacteriaceae bacterium
TCTGTCTGCCCGGGAGCTCGGTAAATGCGTCCTTGTGCTCACCGGGCACCTCGGTGCGTGGGAGCTCTCCAGCTTCTATCATTCCCTGATGGGTCATCCCATGGGCCTGGTCATCCGCCGTCTCGACAACCCGCTCGTTGATCGTTTCGTCAACCGTGTCCGCGGTCTCCACGGCAACCGCGTCATCCATAAGGACGATTTTGCCCGCGGCCTTATCGCCTCCATGCGCGCCGGAGAGACCGTCGGCATTCTGATGGACACAAACATGACCCCGCCCCAAGGCGTCTTCGTTCCCTTCTTCGGTATACCCGCCTGCACCGCCTCCGGCCTTGCCCGCGTTGCTCTCAAGACGGGTGCTGCCGTTCTCCCCGGTTTTCTTCTTTGGGACGAGCGCGAACGGCAGTACGTCCTCCACTTTGGCCCCCAACTCGCTCTGCAGCGCACCGGCGACCCGGAGGCCGACGCCCTGGCCAACACCGCCCTTTTCACCGCCGTTCTCGAGCGTTACATCCGCCAATATCCCGGACAGTGGCTCTGGATGCACCGGCGCTGGAAGACCCGCCCACCCGGCGAGGCAAAGATTTATCCATGAATCTCCACGACTTGGCCCTACTAGTCGGCGCTCCCGTCTCCGCATCCTCGCCGGGTTGGCTTACCCGTGTCGCAAGCCTAGGAGACGCCTCGCCGGACACCATCCTATTCGCCACGGATGCCAAGACACTCGCCGCCGCGCTTGCCTCCTCCGCTGGAGCCATCCTGGTATCCCACAAGCTCCTGTCTCCCGGCACTCCACCCGATCCACGCCTCCTCCCGGTACCTGCCGCCCGCTACGCGTTCGCCGTCGCCGCCGACCAACTTCAAACTCGACCGCGCGAGACCGGCATCCATCCCTCAGCGGTCCTCGGCAGCGGCGTCACCCTTGGCGAAGACACGACGGTTGGCGCTCACGCGGTCCTCGGGGATGGCGTAGTCCTTGGCAAACATTGCCGTGTCGCCGCGAATGTCACCCTCTATCCCGGGACCACCCTTGGCGATTTCGTCCACGTACAGGCCGGGGCCGTCCTCGGCGCAGGGGGCTTCGGCTACGCGCGCCATCCCGGCACCGGCGAGTACCTCCTCTTCCCACAGCAGGGAACCCTCGCCATCGAAGACCACGTCGACATCGGCGCGAATACCACCATCGACCGCGGCGCGCTCGGCGAGACCCGCATCGGCCGCGGCACCAAGATCGACAACCTCGTCCATATCGGCCACAACTGCATCATCGGCCGCAACGTCATCATCGCCGCCCAGACCGGTATCTCCGGCTCCAGCATCGTCGAGGATGGTGCCATCCTTGGCGGCCAGGTCGGTATCGGCGAACACGCCACCGTCGGCGCGGGCGTTATTCTCGGCGGCGGCGCCGGCGTCCTTACCGGCAAAAAGATGAATGGCCCGGGCCAGGTCTTCTGGGGCCGCCCTGCCCGCCCGCTCAAGGAGTACCTCCGCGACCTCGCACGCCTGCGCACCGGCCGCAAGGACTAGACTCATACCCATGACCCTCGTCGTCGTCGGCGGCAGCACCCGCAACATCGGCAAGACCAGTGTCGTGGCCGGCCTGATCCGCGCCCTGCCGGAGCGTCGCTGGACCGCCTTCAAGATCACCCAGTTCGGCCACGGCGTCTGCTCCGCCAACGGCGCGCCCTGCGACTGCGAGACCGCCTCCCACAC
>CAXTWP010000163.1:5537-6371 GCA_964247945.1 uncultured Acidobacteriaceae bacterium
CTCCTTCTGGGTCCGCACCCGCCAGGGCCAACTCGCCGAAGCCATGCCCCGCATTCGCGCCGAACTCGCCCGCGCCGAAAACGCCATCGTCGAATCCAACAGCATCCTCCGCTTTGTGCGGCCTGACCTCTACCTCTCCGTCCTTGACCCCGCCACCACCGACTTCAAGGACTCCGCCCGCCTCTTCCTTGACCGCGCCGACGCGGTGCTGCTGCGCGAAGGCAACCTCGGCCATCCCGCGTGGAGGGGCATCTCCCTCAAACTTCTCCAGGGCACACCCTTGATCGCCATGCACCCGCCTCTCTACGTCACGAACGAACTCACCATCTTCGTCCGCCAACACCTGGGGCAGCTCGTGACAAGCTAGTACAGACGGACGCTTGGATTTGCGCCCCAAGATCGACCCTCCTGCGTTATCCTGTCCCCACGAGGCTGCCCCCCATGCGCCGGAAGATCCCTCTCCTCATCGCTATGTTGTGCACCATCTCCGCCCTCAGCCAGACACCGCAGATGCCGCGAGACTATCCCGGTGTCCATGTCCAGATTCCCGGCGTCTTCGTCACGCCGGTACCCAATGCGCCTTTCTCGGCGACCGTCGACATTGTGTCCCACCAACTGATGCCCGACGGCACCACTCAGGTCCGCACCACGGTGAACCAGATCGCCCGCCAGTCCTCCGGCCGCATCTACAACGAGCGTCGCCGCCTCGTTCCGACCGGTTTTGGGGGTATGCCCGCGCTAGTCTCCTCTCACATCTACGACCCCAGTAGCCGCCTCAGCATCTTTCTCGATCCTGGCACCCATCTCGCCCGCGAGCAGGTCCTGAAGCAGCCC
>CAXTWP010000164.1:0-1540 GCA_964247945.1 uncultured Acidobacteriaceae bacterium
GTCCAGGCGGTCCCTTTGGCGATGCGCTCAGGATGGTACGGAAGCTGGTGGTACAGAAGCTGGACGAGACGGTCCTTCTTGTCCGGGCCGGTAAAGACGGCGAGGCGGTCGAGCAAGGCTTGCTTTGCGTCGTCGAGTTGCTGATGCACAAAGCCGCCCTTGCGGGGTGGCGGGGCCACGATGCGAAAGATCGGCGCACCATCGGCGGCGTCTCCCGAGGCAAGCGGCAGCGTGGTCCCGTCTGCGAGTTCGATCTTAGTAAAGCGAATGACAGGGATGTGGAAGGGTGTAAAGTCGGCGTTGAGGCGGGCGTGTATGCGCCGGGAGCGATCAGGCTGGAGCGCGACGATGCTGCCGAGAACGATGGTGTTTTGGGGCAGCACGAGCGTTTCGTCTGAGTAGATGGGGTAGAGCAGATGGGCGCGCACCTCCGTACCCACGCGCATGGGCAGATTCCGGTCGACCTCGACCGGGAAGGGCGTTCCGGCAGGAAGCCTAAAGGGCCCCGGTTGAGGTGTGGGTTGGGCGCGGGCTGGAGCGAAGACGAAGATCGGAGCGAAGGCGAGAAGGAGCTTGAGGGTTCGTGTTCGGGTGCGAATACAGGTCACTGTCCGAATCATATAGAGCACGGCTTAAGGCCGCCTGAAGACGAATCCTGTGTTCCGGAGACGGAGCTCATCATGCCGTAGAATCGCTTCTAAGGAAGGTATCTCCAGGCATGAGTTCACACGGGAAGCGCGCTCTGGTTACGGGAGGCGCAGGCTTGATCGGCTCTCACCTGGTCGATCTTTTGCTGCGGGAAGGATGGTCCGTTCGCATCCTTGACAACCTGGAGCCGCAGACGCATAAACATGGCAAGCCGGAGTGGGTGAACGCCGCCGCCGAGTTCCGGCAGGGGAATGTGCAGGACTACTACACGATGCTCGCCGCCTTGACGGACATCGACGTCGTCTTCCACGAGGCGGCGTATGGCGGCTATATGCCGGAGATGGCGAAGTATGTCCTGGTCAACAGCTTCGGCACCGCGCAGATGTTGGAGATCATTCGCGACCATCGGCTGCCGGTTCGGAAGGTTGTCGTTGCAAGCTCTCAGGCGGTCTATAGCGAAGGCGCCGCGTTGTGCCCCGAGCACGGGCATGTAGTGCCACTGCTGCGTCCAAGCGAGCAGCTTCGTTCGGGCGACTTCAGCGTACATTGCCCGGTTTGCGGACGGGCGACCGCCTCGATCCCGACGCCGGAGGCAACGCCTGGCGGCGGCGAGACCGTTTACGCGCTCACCAAAGTCGACCAGGAACGCCTGGTGCTGCTCTGGGGCAAGCAGACCGGCATCCCGACCGTCGCGCTGCGCTACTCCTGCACCTATGGGCCTCGGCAATCACTCTTCAATCCCTATACCGGTGTGATTGCGATCTTCTGCACCCGCCTGCTCAACGGCCAGCCGCCCATCGTGTATGAAGACGGCGGCCAGACGCGGGACCTTTGCTTTGTCGAAGACATCGCGCGCGCGAATCTGCTGGTCGCCACCAAGGACAAGCTGGAC
>CAXTWP010000164.1:1550-6283 GCA_964247945.1 uncultured Acidobacteriaceae bacterium
GGTCAATGTCGGCAGCGGCCGCGCCACCAGCGTCCGCGACCTGGCTGGCATCATCGGCAATCAGCTCGGCGTCGCAATCGAGCCGTTGGCGCGCGGCGAGTTTCGTCCGGGCGAGATCCGCTCGCTCATCTCAGACATCAGCCGCATCCGCACCATCGGGTACGAGCCGCTGACCTCCCTGGAAGCGGGAATTGCGCGCTATGTCGACTGGATCAAGACCCAGGGGACGGTGGAAGATTATTTTGCCAAGGCTGAAGCGGGGCTTCGGGCCAAGGGCATTGTGCAGAGCGTTAACCAGTAAGCCCGACAGAATTAACAGGACAATGCGTTCCTTCCTTGTAACCTTTGGCTGCGCCGCAAATCCTACGGGCGTCGTGGCGAGCGTGGCCGTTGGTTGGTCCCGCCGCCGGAGGTAGCGTGGTGCAGCCCATTCGAAATTCTTTTCCGATAACGCCGGACGGCCCGGCCAGTATCCGGCTGGAGCGCAAGCACCCTCTCGCGATTCGCTGGATGCATTGGATCAATTTTCCCGTGCTGTTCACGATGATCTGGAGCGGGCTGTTGATCTACTGGAATGACTCCGACAACGCATATCTGCATGCGCACCGTGTCTATCGGATCGGGTTGGGGAAGTTCACGCTGTTCCGCTTCTTTCCCGACTGGTTTTACGCCAAGCTGCATGTTCCCTACCATGTCACGCAAGGGCTGGGCTATCACTTCTTCTTCATGTGGATCTTTGCTCTGAACGGCCTGGTCTACGTGTTCTATACCTGGCTTTCGGGCGAGTGGCGCTTTCTCCTGCCCCAGCGAAGCAGCGTGCGGGATGCGATCCAGGTCACGCTGGTCGATTTGCATCTCCGCAAGGGTTTGCCGGAGCAGACCAAGTACAACGGTGCTCAGCGGATCGCCTACACCTCGGTGATCCTGATGGGCGCGGGAATGCTGCTGACCGGGTTTGCTATCTACAAGCCAACGTCGGCGCATTGGGTTACCACGTTATGCGGCGGATATGAGATGGCGCGCTGGCTGCACTTCTGGCTGACGATGTCGTTTCTTGGATTTCGGCATCCATGTGGCGCAGGTCATTCTTGCGGGTTGGAACAACTTTCGGTCGATGGTGAGCGGGCTTGAGGTACAGCGCGCGGAAGCGCCTTCGCTGGAAGCGGAAAGGAAGACCTGGCCATGAGCGATGCCGAGAAGGAACTTCCAGAGCAACCGCCTATAGATGGAGAGCACACGGGCGAGCGGCTCCCTGACGATCCACTCGCGTCTGGATCAGACGCAGAGAGAGAATCCGCCGCTGTTGAAGTTGTGGCGACACCGCCGCCTGTTGCTCCAGAAGAAGCTGCTGCATCGCAAGCTGTTGTTGGTGATCCGCCTTCTACCCAGATCGGAGTAGCGGCGGATATAAAACCCGCGGACAACGCTAATCAGGCGGGCCAGAATGATCCCCCGGAACCGCCAGACACAGCGTTGGCGGATGCGGCCGTGCTTGCCGCATCGCGCCGTCATACCCGGCGTTCGTTTCTTGTGGCGGGTGCCGGCGCGGCGGCGGCCTATGGCTTCTACCGCTATCTGGATACAGCGGACCGGATGGAGATGCAGCCGCCGCCGATCGCCAACATATACAAGGCGAATGCCGCGCTCTCGCGCGGAGTCTTCCGCAACGCGGAGCTTGCGCCGACGTATCCGCTGAGCCGCGCGGAGAACCTGCGCATCAACGGCATCTATGGTCTGAAGATGGACCTGGTGCCCGAAAGCTGGCGCTTGCAGCTGGTCGGGACGCGCGGCGCGGAACAGCATCCTAGCTTTGTAAACGACGTGACCGCGTGGGAGTACCAGTACAAAGCGCCCTCTGCGAATGAAGACAAGGGTCACGATACCAAGGTCGATCCAAATATCGCCACGGCCGCGAAGATGGCGCCGGAAGAGGTGATGGCGAAGGCGCAGGAAGACGAGAACCATACCGGGCGCAAGCCGCGCGGAAAGGAAGAGGCGGGAGAGAGCGATTCGACACTGGCTCCCGGAACGCCGGGCCTGTTGCTGACCATGACGGATATTACGAAGCTCCCCCGGCGCGAGTTGGTGACGCAGTTCAAGTGCATCGAAGGCTGGAGCCAGATCGTCCACTGGGCCGGCGTGCGCATGGCGGATTTTCTTGAAGTCTATCCGCCGGACCCGATCGACGGCGGTGAGCCGCGCTACGTGTACATGGAGACGCCCGACGGGGACTACTCACAGGCTACGATCTCGACGTTTTGCATCATCCGCAGACGCTGCTGGTGACGGAGATGATGGGCGCATCGCTGACCAGCCGCATGGCGCTCCGCTGCGTCTCCATATGCCCACGAAGTATGGATACAAGCAGATCAAGCGCATTGGTCTGATCGCGTATACGAACGATAAGCCCGACGATTACTGGACGAAGCTCGGCTATGACTGGTACGCCGGGTTGTAAGTCAGTCGATGGTAAGGGCTTCGATCTTGTTGCTGAGGTCGGCGGCGGCGACCTGGTGTTGCTGGTTGAGGCTGTCGAGGTCGTGGTGGAGCGCGGCCAGCTGGTCTTCCTGGGTATTCAGTTCGCCGGTGTAGCGTTTGACGAGGGCGCGCTCTTCGGCGGAGCCTTTGAGGGCGGCGAGGTTGGCGCGGAGCCGGGTCTGGTCTTCGGTGATCTTGGCGATGGCGGCGTTCTTGGCTTCGATCTGGCGGTCGAGGCCGGTGAGGGCGCGCTTGGCGGCTAGCACCGGCTCCAGCTGGGTGAGGAGTGCGGGGCTGGCGGTGGCGTTGCGAAGGATCAGGGCTAGCTGATCTTCATTCTGATCGACGAGGCGGAAGGACTGGGTGCCGGGGTGTCGCTCGCCGATGTGCAGGCGAACGGCCTCGCCGGGCTTGACGAGGATCTGGAAGCGGTTTTCGGTGAGGGTGGTCTCGGTGGGCTTCGGGTCGGAATCGATGGTCCAGCCCTGGCGGACGGGGTGCTCGACGACGACGGTGCGGAGGTCTGGGGCGGCGTTGCTGACAAGGTACTCGACCTCGCTGATGTCGACGGTGGACTGGCGAAGGACGCCTTTGTTGACGGTGATGCGCTCGACGCGGTGGGTGTTGTGGCTGTAGTCGGTGGAGACGCGGACGGCCTGGTCGGCGGCGTAGGAGAGCAGGCGGCGTTCCTTGGGGTGGATGGGGTCGAGCAGGCCTTCGCCGCCGAAGTTGCCCCCTTCGACGATGGAGAAGCTGCCGCGGTCGAGGGTGAGGTCGGAGGTGTTAGTGATCCAGAGGGCGCGCAGCGGCTGGGGGTTCTGGGGGGACCAGAGCGTCACGCGCTCGGCGTCGATCTTGGTTTGGAGGATGGGAACGAGGGCGGACTCGTTCTTGCGGATGGTGATGGGTTGGGCGAGGGTGTAGGCGAAGTAGTCGTCGAAGGCGGCGGTAATGGTTTGGGGAAAGAGGGAGTCAGCGGCTGCTTGTTCGTAGGGGATCATGGGCTGGGGAGCCGGACCTATCGCGCCCATGACAAACCCATCTAGGACCGCGCCATTCACAGTACGCGTCATCGCGCCAGCCTGTGCTTTCATGCCTGCCATTCCGGCGAGACCGGCAACTTGTGCAGGTGGTGCCCCATCTTCCTTTAGCATTTTGACTTCTCTAGGGATCTTTGTGGGTGCGTTGGGAGTCTTTTCCTCGCCGCTTTCGTGCGTCTGCGGGCTAAGCTGCGCCTCCTGCGGCAATGGAATCTCAGGGCGGCGACTGTAATAAGGAACGCTGAGTGGCTGGATAAAGCTTTGGGGCGCACCGGCGATCAACGAGAGTTGAACGTTGACCCAATCGGTGCCGGTGGTGTTGTCGACGACGGACCAGCCCTGGAGGGTGGCCGTCTGCTTGGCTTGGGTGGGCCCGGCGGGGTCGGTGAAGAGGATGCGGTAGGTGGACTTCCAGACCGGAACCTCGGAGATGTACGACACGCGGAGGTCGCGCACGCCTTCGCCGTTGTCCTGGAGAGTGAGGCGGCGCAGGACCTGGTTGCCTCGCGTATCGGCCAGAAGTTGGAGGTAGCGGCTCACATCGCCATGCAGGACGGGATCGAGGAGCCGGACCTCGGTAGCAGGCGTAAGCGGCAGTGTGCGGACGGTGCCGGTGTCGGAGACGACGGTGATCCAGCGTGTTTCGGTGGCCGTTTGCCCTTCCTTGTCGGGCGTCGTCGTACGAATGTCTATATTGAGCAGGCGTCCGGTGATGGAAGCAGCCCCGCTATGGACCTCGACGCGCGCGCCGCGAATGGCGGTGTAGAAGGCGGTCGAGTCGGCGTCGGCGGGGAGCGAGAAGGGAAGCGCCCGCAGCTGCTGGTCGAGCGGCGTGGTGGAGTTATAGCCCGCGCCCGCGATCCGGCCTCCTCCAAGGTCGATGGCGGTGATCGATTGAAGGACATCATCAAGCTGCGCCGTGGTGAAGTCGATGGTGACCGTCTCGGAGCCGCTGACGCGGCCCGCGTGCTCGAAGAAGCCGACGCCGTTTTTGTAGAGGGAGACGCGGGTAATGGGCAGCTGCGTTGGTGGCTGCGCGGTCGCGGGCTTGCGTATGGGGGTTTGCGCGTTAAGAGTGGAGAGCGCGGCGAGCAGCAGCAATTGGGAGGGGCGCATGGGGCCTTTCAACGAGCCCGACGGCCCGTGCTGCAAGGGTAGACCCCGCCGCCGCGGAAAAGGTTCCATGTCGGCAAAGGGTTACAGGTAGGATTGGCC
>CAXTWP010000165.1:0-2953 GCA_964247945.1 uncultured Acidobacteriaceae bacterium
TAAGCTGGCCATGCGGGTGCGGGCGAAGGCGGCGGGAGTGCCGGTGCCGGAGTTTACCGGTGTATTCAACCATGACGATCTACAGGCGTTCATGGCGAGCGTGCCGGGGCCGTGGCTGCTGAAGCCGCGGACGAATGCGTCGGCGATCGGGATCAGGAATATCGATTCGGCCAGTGAGCTTTGGCCAGTGCTTGATCGGCTGGGGGATCTGCGAAGCCACTATGTGCTCGAGCGGTTTGTGACCGGTGGTGTCTTCCATGTGGAGGGGATTACATGGCAAGGCAAGCTGCTGTTTGCCGCTCCGCACCAGTATGGGCAGCCGCCCATGAAGACGATGCATCAGGGCGGGGTATTTACGACGCGAGCCTTGCCGCCCGAAAGTGACGACTACCGGGCGATCCTCGCGGTTCATCAAGCGACAATCGCGGCGCTGGGGATGGTGGCGGGCGTGACACATACGGAGTTCATCAAGGCTGACGCGGATGAGAGGTTCTACTTTCTTGAGAGCGCGGCACGGGTGGGCGGAGCGTATATCGCGGAGGTAGTTGAAGCGGCGTCGGGCGTCAATCCGTGGGTGGAGTGGGCGCGGATCGAGGTGGCGGCGGCGCGCGGGGAACAATACACATTGCGGGTGCTGAAGGCGGGGTTCGCCGGGAGCGTGATCTCGTTGGCGCGGCAAGAGTGGCCGAACACGAGCGCGTATGTGGGGCCGGAGGTGGTGCATCGGCTGAGCAAGCATCACCATGCGGGACTAATTGTGAGGTCGGAGTCGGCCGGGCGAGTGGAGGAGCTGGTGCGGGAGTATGGGGCGCGATTTCTGGACGATTTCTGCGCGGTGGCTCCGGTACCGGAAAAGCCTACGGCGTAGACACTTGAAGGGTACTATCTGGGTACGCAAGTTACGATCTCTTGACCTTCTAGGTCTTCAGTGAAGAGCGCTGGGTTACCTCACGGAAATTTTCATAAATTGTGTTGACCTTACGGTGGATGCGACCTACTATCTGGCAAGTTGAAGCTCACGTTTTGCGAAGCATCTTGGTTCACTGCCGTCTGCTCCGCTTGTCATTCTGCTGTACGCAATCCGTTTCGGTTGTAACTCAGCCCCTTGATTTCGCAGCAGCGGCGCTCAAGGAGCGGTGTCTATGACGCCGTCCGCCTTCTCGCGCGCTCCGGACTTGTTTGTTTTGCCGGGTAAGAGGCTGCGAGAGGCTGTCGCTTTGTTTTCTTTGGAACCACCTGTCGCTCAAGATGCGGTCGCGCCGTGCTAGGTATCGGTGCTACGTAAACGTCCACTAACATGATTCGGAGAATTGCCATGAAGCTTGCCTTGCTGTCCCTTAGCCCTCTCTTTTTGTCTGGCCTCTTCGTTGCTCCGGCTGGGTACGCCGCGACCATCAACGTGGGTACCATCAACTACGATGTGACCTCTCAGGGTGCCGCGCAGTTCGACATCCTGAACCAGACCGGCCCGAACTCGTCTACGTTCCCCGATCCAACGTTTCCGGTGACTACATCGGTGTCGCTCACCAGCCTGAGCCTCGATGTGAAGTATGCGTCGGGGCCTGATGAGATCTTCGGATCGTCTTACTTCACTCTCTCGCCGGACGGCCTTTCGTTTGACGGCACGGCGCTATCTACGGGCAGCGGACAGCCCAATGGACTTGCCGGGGCGACCGGCGCAATCCTGACCGGCGATTTCGCAACGACTTCCTTTACCCTGAACGACGGCACCACGGTGACGGTAAGCCCCGGATTCAGCGCGACCGTCTCCGACTCCGCGGGACTGACCGATGGCGACTTCGGCGTGATTACGGCCACCACAAGCACAAGCGGCGGCGGGCCCTCACCCGTGCCTGAGCCGGAATCTATCGTGTTGGTCGGTAGCGGACTTGCGGCGCTTGCGGGCGTTCGCCGCCGGTTCCGTATGCCTTCGCCGCGAAAGGTACTTTCCGGGACCGCCCTGCTGGCAACCTGCGTCGCGCTCACGGCAACTGAGTCGCAAGCGACGGTCGCGGGTGGAAGCGTCAAGCTGAATGCCTGGACTGCGCCTTCTTCCGGCGCGACCGGTTCAACATTTGTGAACCTTACCGGCACCGGCTTTCCATCGGGAACCATCACGCCCGGCTTTGTTTCCGTCGCCTTGGGCACAAGCTGCGGCGGCCCGGCGGCCGCTACAACGACCGCAACCTCGGTGACACACACCATCGGCACCAGCGACCGCATTCAGTTTCAGATACCCGCGCTTCTGGCGACGGGGACCTACTACGTTTCAATCTCAGGCTCGGCGGGCGGCAACAGCTTCGCCAGCAGCAACTGCTCCGAGGTGAGCGTAAGCCATACCTCGACCGCGCTAGCGGCGTGCCTGCCGAGCAGTTCGCTGGCTGTGCTCTCCGGTAAGAACGTGACGGCCTATGTTCCGAACGGATACTGGGAGGGCGGCACGACCGGAGTCAGGGTCATCCCGATCGAAGGCGGGGGTACAGCGGCTTCCATTGCCACCCCGGCGGTGGTGAACTCTTGCTCTTCCAACTCGCAGACCGGACAAACGGTATGCGTCGGCAACAACACGGACGTCTATGAGATCTCCGGCAATGTGCTGACCCAGACCTTGCAGAGCGGATCGAATAGCTTTGCCGGCTTTTCCGGGGGCGACTGCCAAAACTGCGGAGTGGCCATCAACGCGCTGAACAATACGGCGGTAATCTCAATGGGCGCGACTGGCGGCAACTCCAACGATGGGCTGCAGATCCTCAATCTTGCGACCAACTCGTTTCTGCCGGTCTTCCCGACAGACGCGAGCGTGTCGGAAGACGTCTCAATCGATCCCAACCGCAATCTGATCCTGTCTCCGGACGAGAACAACGTCTACGATTTGTTCAAGGTCTCGCCAAGCGGCGCGTTGACGGAGTACGAGAACCAGGTGTCGGCGGACGGCGAGATGGACTCGGCGGCC
>CAXTWP010000165.1:2963-6258 GCA_964247945.1 uncultured Acidobacteriaceae bacterium
GCATCGCTCTCTCAACGCTGGAGTTCACCGGCAACCTGTATATCACCGACCTTACCCAGGCGACATTTACCGAGCCGGTTGCGGGAGCGAACCACGGCACCTGGACGGCTCCGGGGCAGGTGGTCAGTTTTCCTGAGTTTGAGAACTTCTCAGCGGGAACCGACGGCATCTCTGTCGCGGCGGGAACGACGCACCTCGGGATCGTGGAGGGGGAGTTCGGCGGTAGCACCTTCGGCGTCTTTCAGCTGCCGGCAACTTCCGGCGCGGGAACGCCGGCGTTCGTCGACTATGTGGCTGCAGCGATGCCCACCACCCCGGATGGGAATGCGTTCTCTTCGGGTTTCGATCCGCACACCATTACGGCGTACACCAGCCCGAACAACGGGAAGGCGTATGGGTTGATCTCGGATTGGGCGACGGGACAGCCGGTGTATGTGGGCGTGGTCGATATGCAGGCGCTGCTGAGCGCGCCGCGCACGGCGGGCACGCACTATGTCGATCCGACCTATGACCTGATTGCTAATGGGGTGGTCCGGTATATCGCGGCTCCGTAATTCCAAGACAGAACCGGGCTGTGTAGAAATCGATGGACGCGCGCAACCAATTACGCCATCGATTTCTATTGAATACGCAGATTTCCTTCGAGAATGACACAAAGAAAACAAGCGCGCCTCTCCACCAAACCGCGACGTTGCTTCAGTCGTGCAGGACGACATTCAGCAAAGATCTATTGACGCGGATACGGCCGTTGTATTCGACAAAACCGAGCTTGCGGAAGCGGTTCATAAAGAAGGAGACACGGGATCGAGTGGTGCCGATCATGTTGCCGAGCGCCTCCTGGGAGATTTTAGGGATCAGCGTCTCCGGTTCGCCGGGCTTGCCGAACTCGGCCATAAGCAGGAGAACGCGGGCAAGGCGCTTCTCACTGTTATTGAAGAGCTGGTCGACTAGGTCAGCCTGGGTGCGCATGGAGCGGGCGAGCAGGAAGGTAAGAAACAGGTCGGAAAAGGCGTGCTGCTCGTGCATGACGCGGATCATGACGTCACGCTCATTTTTGAGGACGGTGCAGGCGACAAGGGCGGTAGCGGTGGCGAGGCGGCGGCCGTGGACGGCGGCGATGGACTCCTCGCCGACGAAGTCTCCGGCTGTCAGCAGGGTGATGGTGGCCTGTTTCCCGGCTTTGGAGATGACGGTGAGCTTGGCGCGGCCTGTCTGGAGGTAGAAGATACTGTCGGCGGGTTCGCCCTGGGTGAAGAGCGGCTCTTTGGCTTTGAGGCGCAGGACGCGGCGGCCGGCGCCGGCGTGTGCCAGGAAGATAGCTGCATCAAAGGTAGAGCTGCGTATTTCGGGCACAGCATCGATCCTCGACCTGCGGCGGAACCTACCCGGGATGAGTAATGTCTGCTATGCGACAGAATAACTGTTGCCGTTTCACTTAAGTAGAAAATCCTGCTGCACGAGCTTGTTTCCTCTTGACAAAGTGCAAAATACGTATGTTAACTGAGCAATTTTGATCACGCTTTCCGGGAAGTATTGGCCAATACTGCAAATGGACTTTGAGCGTCCAGACTTCGTGTGTCACGACGCTTACGGCTCAAGGCGCTTCTCACTGCACGATTGAACACTCCCGGCGATGTGGACCCAGGTGACTCGTGACTGCACCCTTAGGCGCGCACGAGTTCACCGGGTTTTCTTGGTGAGGACGCCCATTCCGCGCAGGCTGCCGGAGAGGCGGGGAGACGAACCTGACGCGCCTAAGACGGTAGAATAGGGGCGATGATCGATCTGGGGTTTCTGCGGGCGAATCTAGGGTTGGTGGAGGAGAAGCTGCGGTCGCGGGGGGCCGCGGCGACTGCGCTGCTCGGCGACTTTGCGCGCATCGATCAAGAGCGGCGCGAAGCCACGACTGAAAAAGAATCGGCCCTTTCGAAACGCAAAGAAATGAGCGCCAGGTACGGACGGGCAAAGGCGACCGGGCCTGACGGCGTCGCATTGCAAGATGCGGCAGCAGCGTTCGCCGAGGCCGTGAAGACGGATGTGGAGCGCATTCCGGAACTGGAAGCCAAAGCAGCAAAGGCGGACGAGCGGCTGCGAGGAATCATGCAGACGCTGCCGAACCTCCCGGCGAACGATGTTCCGGTGGGAACAAGCGAATACGACAATCGCGAGATGAGGCGATGGGGGGAGCCGCCGAGCTTCGACTTTCCCGCGAAAACGCATGGTGACCTGGGGGAGGCGCTGGGGATTTTTGACTTCGAACGGGCGGCCAAGATTTCGGGGTCGCGGTTTGTGGTGCATTTTGGCCAAGGGGCTGGACTGGAACGTGCGCTGGCCAACTTCATGCTCGACCTGCATACCGGTGAGCATGGATATACCGAGGTGCTTCCGCCAAGCGTGGTGAACTCGAAGAGCCTCTTTGGGACGGGGCAGCTGCCGAAGTTTGCCGAGGACCTTTTTCATTGCGACGATAAGGGTGCCTATGAGGCGGGCAAGTACCAGGACAACGACCACTGGCTGATCCCAACGGCGGAGGTGCCGGTGACGAACCTCTTTCGGGATGAGGTGCTGAGCGAGGCGGAGCTGCCGATTTCGTACTGCGCGTATACGCCGTGTTTTCGCAGCGAGGCAGGAAGCTATGGCAAGGACGTGCGCGGGATGATCCGCCAGCACCAGTTCCAGAAGGTGGAGTTGGTGAAGTTCTGCAGGCCGGAGGATTCGGCTGCGGAGCATGAGACGCTGACGCGCCACGCCGAAACTGTGCTGGAGAAGCTCGGGTTGCCTTATCGACGAATGCTGCTGTGTACGGGCGACATGGGATTTGCGGCGGCGAAGACGTACGACCTGGAGGTCTGGCTTCCGGGGCAGGGGTTGTATCGCGAGATCAGCTCGTGCTCGAACTTCGAGGCGTTCCAGGCGCGGCGGGCAAATATCCGCTACCGGCCTGCCGGGGCGAAGAAGAGCGAATTTCTGCATACGCTGAACGGCAGCGGGCTGGCGATCGGGCGGACTTACCTGGCAATCCTGGAGAACTATCAGCAGGCGGATGGGTCAGTGAAGGTGCCTGAGGTGTTGGTGCCGTACATGGGTGGCGAGACCACAATCGGCAGGCAGGCGGGCAAACGATGAACCTGGTGAGCCGATACTTCTGGTGGACGGAGCAGCGGGGGAGCTTGCACTATGACGTGATGGTCACGGCGATCCTGGTCTTTATCTTTGTGTCACCCAGGTTCGTCGACTACAAAGACCGCCCGGCTGAGACGGCGGCAACCCATGCGAGCGAGGTGCTGGTCCGCGA
>CAXTWP010000166.1:0-1128 GCA_964247945.1 uncultured Acidobacteriaceae bacterium
CGCACTATCAAGCCCCGGCACTTGAAAGATCATCCGTTCGCCAGGACCCCGCATCTGACAAGGCTGAGACCAGAGGGGAACAGGAGATCTTCGGCTATGGCAGTCGCGACGGCAGCGCTCAGCGCACAAACGCGTCAACGTGTGGTGATCCTCGGCGGCGGTTTTGCCGGGCTTAACGCCGCGAGCCACCTTGCCAAGCTGCCGGTGGATATCACCCTGGTGGATCGCCGCAATCACCACACCTTCCAACCTTTGCTGTACCAGGTCGCGCTGGCCGTCCTGTCGCCGGGCGATATCGCGCAACCCCTGCGCTCCATCCTCAGCCGCCAGAAGAATGTTGAAGTGCTCATGGATGAGGCCACAGGCTTCGATACCGAGCACCGCCAGGTCTGCCTGAAGACCGGGGCCCGCCTCGAATACGACTACCTGATCGTCGCGACCGGGGCCACTCATTCCTACTTCGGCAAGGACGAGTGGGCCAAGCTTGCGCCCGGTTTGAAGACGGTGGAAGACGCGACTGAGATTCGCCGCCGGGTCCTGCTTGCGTTTGAGCTTGCCGAGCGGCAGATGCTGGAGTCGGGCAGCCATCCGGCCCTCAATTTCGTCATCATCGGCGGTGGTCCGACCGGCGTTGAGCTGGCCGGAGCCATCTCGGACATTGCGAAGCTCTACATGGCGAAGGATTTCCGTCATATCAATCCATCGGACGCGCAGGTTCTGATCCTTGAGGGCTCACCCAAGCTGCTCGCCGCCTACCCGGACGACCTCCAGGCCAGCGCAGCCAGGCAGTTGGAGCATCTGGGCGTGAAGGTACGCCTGAATGCACATGTCAGCGACGTTCAGCCGGGGTACGTAATGGTCGGTGACGAGCGGATCGACTCCGTGGTCACCCTGTGGGGGGCCGGGGTTCAGGCCTCGCCGCTCGGCAAACTGCTCGGGGTGGAGACGGATAAGCGCGGCTGCGTGATGGTCGATCACTTCCTGAACCCGAAAGGGTTTCCCGAGATCTTCGTCTGCGGGGATCTCGCCAACGTTCAACAAGACGGAAAGCAGGTTCCCGGCGTGGCTCAACCAGCGATGCAGATGGGCACGTTTGCCGCGAAGCGAATCGGCCTGCTGATCGGTGCG
>CAXTWP010000166.1:1138-5945 GCA_964247945.1 uncultured Acidobacteriaceae bacterium
GGAAGCTGCTAAAGGCTTCTATTACTTTGACAA
This sequence comes from uncultured Acidobacteriaceae bacterium, assembly GCA_964247945.1. Lineage (GTDB taxonomy): Bacteria > Acidobacteriota > Terriglobia > Terriglobales > Acidobacteriaceae > Edaphobacter. The sequence continues at coordinate 1,172 of CAXTWP010000166.1, forward strand.
AGGCGACATGGCCACGATCGGCCGCTCCGCCGCCGTGGCCAACATCAAGTGGCCGTTCAAGGCTCATTGGGGAGGATTTCCGGCCTGGGTTACGTGGCTGGCCGTTCACATCTTCTTCCTGATCGGCTTCCAGAATCGGTTTTTGGTCTTTCTCTCCTGGGCGCGCACGTACCTTGGCCAGAAGGATGGAGTGCGCCTGATCACAGGCTCCCAGGAGCTACCCGGCTGGGAGGTTCAGGGGGATCATCCGGGCCCGATTACGACGCGTCCGCTGGACATGAACGCCGCGGCGGTCACCCAAGCCGGCTAGATCGATGATGATTCCGTTGATGGAGAGGACACCTTTCGGACCTCGCCGGCGGATTCGTCGGTCTTCGACCTCCGCCGTTCTCCGGCGTTTGCTCCGCGGTCCTTCAGCATGAAGGTCGTTTTGCAGAAGCGGCACTCCCACGGGTAAAAGCCTAGCGGACGAAGAATCCGGCGTTGGAGGAAGCCATCCTGCCGGATACGCCGGGCCTGTTGCGCGTGACACCTGGGACAGATTTGGTGCGGCATGTCTGCTTGGAGCCTCTTTGATCGACGGACTATCCTAGCCGCCGGACTACTCTACCCGATATTTACACGCACTCGCACCGACAAGGCGGTTGTATCTGTCTGCCCGGGATGCATGCGCAATTGCCTATCGCCACAACTTGGTTTGAATTGCTCTTTGTCCTTTGCTTTCCACACGACGGAATTATGCATCAAAACGAACATCTCGCCCTGCACACCGCTCCGCGAAACACGCGTTACAGCATTCCGGTATGGAGCGACGATGTATGATCTTCAAAACTTCGGCCTGCACGATATGATCGACGCCGGACGCAAGCTTCGTCAACCCGACCGGCGTCATGGTTCGATGGAGCAGGCCGCGTGCGCGGCGGTTGACTTCTTTTACGAAGAGTTTCGCGCGGAAAAGTCCGCGGACGGGCTTCCAAACTGCGTGCTTGCGCGCTGCTTCAAGACCCAGGTTTTCGACGAATTGCCTTCTTACCTGAAGCAGAGCGCGGCGGCTTGTCTGCCCAACCGGAGTGCTTCTGCGGCTATGCAGTGCCTGGTGCTGCTTGCCACTCGCGGCGAATGCGCGCATTGGAACAGCCGGCTCAACTCGGTCGCACATGGAGTGATTCCCCTGCCGACGGTCGAGATGGTGACGCAGGCACCGATGATCGCGCATCTCTTTCTTCAACTGGGTTTGACCCTGGACCATGTGGTGCTTCCCATGCCGCGGGGCAAGGATGAGAGTTTCGGTGTCTTCCACGTAGAATCAGCACTTGGGAGCGAAAGCGTTCCTGAGCAGGAGCTTTTTGTCCGGCCTTACGGGATCAAATCCGTGCTAGGATTCGGCGGCCTTCTGCCGGCCGGAGAGCTGTTCGCCATCATTCTCTTTACGCGTGTTAGGATTTCGGCAGAAACCGCCGATCTCTTCCGCACGCTGGCTCTCGGAGTCAAGCTCGCCTTGCTTCCTTTTTCCGGAAAGCAGGTCTTTACAGAGCACTAGGAACCTCATCATGACCTCGATCGACGAGATGCAGTTGCGGAGCGAGATTGAGACTCTCCGTCAGTTGCTGGAGGTACATGAAACAACGGCGATGGCTCAGTCCGAGATTGCCGACCGGGCGCTTGCCGCGGCGCTCGAAGCAGCCACCGCGCTGGCTGCGCAGGCTCGCCAGACGAGCGAGGTGATGGAGGCGTCCAGCGAATGCGTCATGGTTCTCGATAAGGACTGGATCATTCGCTACATGAACTCCCAAGCGGCCGCCACGATGGCCGCGCCCGTCGAGCTTATCGGCCGGCGCTTGCAGGACGTTTATCCTACCTTCGGCTCCACGGTCTTCTGGGAGAAGTTCGCGCATGTGATGAACACACGCCAGGCGGTTACTTTTGAGGAGATTTATACCTCACGCCAGGCCTGGTACGTGGTCAATGTCGCGCCCGTGGGTGAGGGCATCGCCCTGTTCTTCCGCGACGTGACCGAGCGTAAGCGCCACGATGCGATGCTGCAAAGGTCCGAGAAGCTGGCCGCGGTGGGCCGTCTGGCCTCCTCCATCTCGCACGAGATCAACAACCCGCTCGAGAGTGTCGTCAATCTGCTCTACCTGATCGAGCACGCCGAAGAGGTTGGAGACGAGGTCCGCACGTATGCCGCGCTCGCGGCCAGCGAACTGGCCCGGGTCAGCCACATCGTCACCCACACGCTTAAGTTTCATCGCCAGTCCACCCGGGCGGGCGAGTGCGGGATCTCCGAGATTCTTGAATCGGTGTTGAGCCTGTACCAGGGCCGTCTGGCCACCCAGAAAGTACAGATCGTGCGCCGCTTCGCGCCCAACGACCGGATTCTCTGTTTTGCCGGCGATATGCGGCAGGTGTTCGCCAACCTGATCGGCAACGCGCTCGACGCGCTTCGCGGTCAGGGCAGGTTGGTTCTGCGCACCTCGTTCTCGCGGCATTGGCAGACCGGCGCTCGCGGTCTGCGGGTGACGATCGCCGACACCGGCTGCGGCATGAGCGAGGCTACGCGGCAGCGCATCTTCGAGGCTTTTTTTACCACCAAGCCGGCCACCGGCACGGGCCTCGGCCTTTGGGTCAGCGAGGAGATCATCCGTAATCATAAGGGCTCGGTGCGGGTCAAGAGCTCGGAGCAAGCGGGTCGGAGCGGAACGGTGTTCAGCATCTTTTTTCCGCTTACGGGAGCGGCTCCGACCTTGCCGTAGCTTGCGGGAGAGGCGCAAACCCTCGCAAGCCTTCCTCTTTGTGTTCGTTCGCCGGGAATAACCTTTGCGATCGTTTGTCGGCGCAAACGAGAACCCATCCTTTCACGGTGAGCTGTGAAAGGATGGGGCACCCCGATCCGGTTTGGGAAGAAGCGTAGTCCGTTGGGGAACGCGAAGCGCAAGGACCTGGGCCTAGTGCGAAGGAGGTGGAGGCGCTTGCAGCAAGACAGTGACTTGTTGCGGTGCATTCAAGGGAGCGGACGGAGCGCGTGCGACGGACTGCATGGTTTGCATTCCGATTGGGCTATAGCTGGTGACGGCTAGGTCCGGCCGTCCATCGCCGTTGAAATCCCCGAAGACCATCTGGAACGGATTGGCGACGGCCGGAGAGGCGACTTGCGGGGTAAAGCTGCCGTCCCCTTTACCCAGCAGGACACCCACCGTGCCATCCAGGTAGTTACCCAGCACCAGGTCGGGTATGCGGTCGCCGTTCATGTCGACCGACATCACCGACATGGGTGTTCGGCCGGTGGTGTAGGGGACTGCGGTCAGCAGAGCGCCGGTCTTGCCGTTCAGGAAGACTTCGAGTGTATCGGCATCGTGCGCGGCGACCACAAGATCGGGGTAGCCGTCGCCGTCGAAGTCCTGGACCGCAACGCTGTCGGGAGTCTTGCCGGTGGTGTAGGTAGCCACGGAGGTCAGACCTGTGCCCTGGTTGTTGTGAAAGACTTCCAGCGTGGAATTTTTTGCGCTCCAAACGATGAGGTCGGCATAGCCATCCTGATCGAGATCGGCGACGACGCTGCCATCGGACGGAGCGGCCGTTGGAAGGCTCATGGCCGGGAGGAAGCTCCCATCTTCTTTGCCTGAGAGTACGGTAATCTGCCGGGACGCCGTCTGGGTGAGGATGAGGTCAAGCACGCCATCCTTGTTGAGGTCGCCGACGGAGATGCCGGCCGCGTCTTTACCGACGCTGCAGGTGAAGGACGGGGAGAGTGGGAAGACTCCCGCACCCTGGTTGAGGAGGACAGTGAGGGTCCCGGCGGCGCTGTTGAGCACCGCAAGATCGGGTTTGCCATCGCCGTTGAAGTCACCCACAACGAGCCCGTTGGCGCCAAGTGCGGTGGGGTAGCTCATTGCCGGCTGAAAGGTGCCGTCGCCGTTCCCCAAGAGAACACTGATGGTGGAGCTTGCTGAGTTGGTGAATGCCAGATCGAGTTTTCCGTCGCCGTTGAAGTCGGCGGCGACGGGCAGCCGCATGCCCTTTACGGCCTTGCTGCCCAGGAGGACCGGCGATGCCCAAGCCGGTTCGGCTGTGCTGGCGATGGTGTATTGGGCGCTCGCCACGCCGCTGTCGGCATAACCGGGAGCGATCGCCATGGCCTGTACCGTCTCCGATTGACTGAGGGTTATCGGGCCTGAGTAGGGGGTTGACGCCGCGCTGGGCGTCGTGCCGTCCAGTGTGTAGTAGATCCGCGTCCCGGGCTGCTCATCGGTGAGGGTGAGCGTTTGCGCGGTGGCGTATATGCCGGAGGGAAGGCTGAGGAGCGGCGCGGGGACCGAGGGGAGGCTGCCCGCGGCGATGGGTTTGTAGACCCAGCTCAGGATCTTCTGGCTTGCGGAGAAGCCGCCCGTGGAGCCGGTAAAGCCGGCATAGGCGGTGTTGCTGCCGATCGTCCCGGGGATGTCGACCGCAAAGCCGGTCGAGAAGACACTGCCATTGACTGGGTCGAAGATGGTCAGGGTGAGGGTCGTTCCGTTGTAGGTGATGGAGCAGATGAAGGTGTCTCCGCTGCTGAGATCGATGCCTGAGTTGGTAAGGTCGACGGCGGGGATTTTGGGCGAGACGCCATTCAGGTACATCCCGGTGGAATCGTTGCCTTCACCGGCGTTGTCGTAGAGGTCGAACTTGATGGCGATGCTGTTTGGGAACGATGGAGGCCCTTGTTGGATTGGGCCGTAGCCGAGTTCGCCTCCGAACCAGCCGAGCGCGGTCGGAGCATCGTTCTGGAGGGTGAAGG
>CAXTWP010000166.1:5955-6242 GCA_964247945.1 uncultured Acidobacteriaceae bacterium
GCTGTCGTCGACGTTCATTGCGGAGCCGTTCAGCGTGAGACCGCGAACGGACGAGAAACCGTTGCTGAAATCGATGCTGGGAACGGTGCCGATGGTATACGCCGCTACGACATTGCTGCTGTTCGTGAGACCGGGCGCGATGGCGATGGCTTGTACGGAGGTGGTGCTCGCGATGTTGATGGGACCGTTATAGCGGCTGGAAGAGGAAGTCGGTGTGGATCCGTCCGTGGTGTAGTAAACCGCCGCCCCCGGTTGCGTCTCCGTGATGACGAGGGACAGGGCTTTGC
>CAXTWP010000167.1:0-3620 GCA_964247945.1 uncultured Acidobacteriaceae bacterium
TTCATACGAGACTTCGGTGAGCGGAATCTGCTGGTGCTGGGCGTAGGTGCGGATGACCTCGCGGTATTCGGGATGGACGGTGCGGGCGATGACGGCATTGTCGCGCCCGGTGACGCGGACGGCCATCATGATGGCCTCCGCCGCGCCGGTGGACCCGTCGTACATGGAGGCGTTGGCGATCTCCATTCCGGTCAGCTCGCAGATCATGGTCTGGAACTCGAACATTGCCTGGAGGGTGCCCTGGGCAATCTCCGGCTGGTACGGCGTGTAGCTGGTGAGGAACTCGCCGCGCTGCACGAGCGAATCGATGATGACCGGGCGGTAGTGCCGGTAGACGCCCGCGCCGAGAAAGCTGGCGTAGCCGGTAGCGTTGTTTTCAGCGTAGGCGCGAAAGCGGGCGACGATTTCGGACTCGCCGTGCTGGCGCGGGATGTCGAGGTCGCGCTTGAGTTGGTACTCGGCCGGGATGGTGGCGAAGAGGTCGTCGATGGAGCCGACGCCGATCTCGGCGAGCATTTCGGTGCGATCGGAGGGGGATTTGGGCAGGTAGCGCATGGGTCAGTGTCCGGTTTCTTCGGCGATAAAGGTCTCGTAGTCGGCGGCGGAGAGCAGGCCGTCGGTCGCGGTGGGGTCTGCGAGCTCGACCTTCATGATCCAGGTGGTGTTGGCGTCGGAGTTGATGCTTTCGGGGGCGGAGCCGAGGTCTTCGTTAATCTCGGTGACGGTGCCGTTCATGGGAGCGTAGAGGTCGGAGACGGCCTTGACGGATTCAACCGAGCCGAAGGTGCTGCCGGCCTGGATCTCCTGGCCGACCTTGGGGAGTTCGACGAAGACGATGTCGCCCAGAGTGCTTTGGGCGTAGTCGGTGATGCCGACGGTGCCGATAGTGCCCGCGATGTCGATCCACTCGTGCTGTTTGGTATAGCGGTACTCCGCTGGATAGGCCATTCCAACTCCTCTGTCAGTGTAGATGCTGGGGCTAGGCGGTTTTGTTCGGGCGTTTGTAGAACGGTAAAGGGACTACCTTTGCTTTGACCTGCTGGCCCCGAATCTGCACGGCGACCTCTTCGTCCACTACGGCGTACTGCACGGGGACGTAGGCGAGGGCAATGTTCTTCTTGAGGAACGGCGCAGGGGAGCCGCTGGTGACCCCGCCGATGACCTCGCCGGCAGAGTTCGTGACCGGATAGCCGTCGCGGGCGATGCCGCGTTCAAGCATTTCAAGGCCGACGAGCTTGCGCTTGGGACCGCCGCCGGCCTGAATGGCGGCCAAGGCATCGCGACCAACGAACGACGGCTTGTCGAGCTTGGCGTAGCGGGCGAGATTCGCCTCGAAGACGTTGATGGTGTCGGAGATCTCGTGGCCGTACAGCGCCATCGCGGACTCCAGCCGCAGGGTGTTGCGCGCGCCGAGGCCGCAGGGGACGATGCCGAACTCGGCCCCGGCGGCGAGCACCTCGCCCCATACTTTGCTGCTGGTGGGTTCGTCGGAGGGGATGTAAATCTCGAAGCCATCCTCGCCGGTGTAGCCGGTGCGGGCGATCATTACGTTGTAGAGCTTGCTGCCATCGGAGAGCGCGAGAGTGCCCCAGGTGAACCAGTAGTTTCTGATCGTGCCGAGGACGGTCGTGGTGAGCTTCTGGAGCGTTTCAGCAGCGCACGGGCCTTGGATTGCGAGCTGGGTGTAGTGGTCGGAGAAGTCGTTGATGTGGACGCTCGGCATGTGGCCGACGGTCTTGCGGACCCACTGGATATCCTTTTCGCGGGTGCCGGCGTTGATCACGATCAGGTAGTCGTTTTGGCTGAGCTTGTGGACGACCACGTCGTCGACGAACGTGCCATTGGGGTAGAGCATGGCGGAGTAGTGAGCCTGGCCTACGGCGAGTTTGGAGGCGTCGTTCATGCAGAGCTGATTGACGGCGGCGAGGGAGCCGGGACCACGCAGCTGGATGTCGCCCATGTGGGAGACGTCGAAGAGGCCGACGGCGGTGCGGACGGCCATGTGCTCGGCGATGAGGCCAGCGTATTCGACGGGCATGTCCCAGCCGCCGAAGTCGACCATCTTGGCCCGGGCGTCGCGGTGGGCGGCGTTCAGAGCGGTCTTGCGAAGGGGTGCGGCGACTTCGGCCATCTTTCAGACTCCTTTAAAAGCCGTGCGACTCTGCTCTTCTATTTTGACAGCAAAGTCAAGTCAGCGAACCCTTCTTCGCCTAAGGTCGTCTTGCATCGGAGGTTGTCAGTGAGGTCGCTGCGCTTACTTGTTGTTTCAGCGTGGTGTACGCGGCTTCGGTTGGAGTACCCGCCATCTGCCAACGAACACTGCCGTTGCCATCGACCAGGAGGACGTAAGCGTCGCCCTCGGAGGCATAGTGGGTAAGGGTGCGCCAAGTCTTCTCGTCTTCCGTGAGGGGCACGAATCGGCGCCAGGCGGGTTCTGGCACGCTGGACCGCATCTGGCGTACGACCAGCCCGCGCATCAGGCGAGGAACGCCCGCTAGCATCGGCATCTCGTAATAAAGCACGGTCGAAGATTGACGATAATCGGCTGCCAGCTTACGGCCCCATTCAGTGACCGCCTGCTGCGACCCGCGGCTGAAGCCGATCACCAGCACGCCGACTTTTCCGTGGAGCGCGTCAGGTAAAGCAATAGAGTCTCCCGCGAGCGACTCAAGTTGAACCGTTGGAATCTTTTGTGCACGAAGCGCCGGAGCAAGCAGCACCAGCGTGAGCACGAGTTGGCAGCCACGAAATCTCATCGGCTATCAGACGCTTTGCGGTCGTTTATAGTCGCGTAGCAGGTAAAGAAAGGGCATCAGCCGCGCTTTCGTTCGCGCCGCGCCGCACGGTAAAAGCTGCTGACGCAGAAGTAGCCGAACACCGCCGCCATAGCAATAGACCAGAGCAGTCTTTGGTGCTCCGTGTGGTTTGAGCCGGTTTCGTGAAGGCTGCCGCGCAGCCTCCATGCGCTCGTCAGGGAGGTCAGCAGAAACAATCCGAAGAACACTCCCGTAAACTCCACCCAGACCACGCCGGAAACGCGAAAAAACGGTGCCCAGACCGCCTCGCCGAGATGTCTGCTCCCGCGCGCAAGGCGGACACGGGTTGTTTGAACCTGCTCCGTGGTCTGATGGACGGCATTAATCACTGATGGACGAAGGGTTTGAGATCGAGCAGCCGGATGATCGGTAGCGCGCGGCGAAAGGGGAGTTGATGAATCTTCTGGTCTTCGGATCGTCTTTGGCTGGGGCGCGGCTGCGGCATTCGCGGCCATGACCAGCGCTTTTGCCGCACCTCGTGCTCCCAGCCCAAGCGCCCGCCCAAATCGTGCCGAATCCATGCTGGAAGTGTAGCCTGTCTTCTCTTGCGTTCGCCAGCGGCCACGAGAGAACCTGTTGCCGAGGAGCGGCATCCAAACGCGCATTGGTAGATCGGGGAGAGGCTTAATGAAGAAGGTATTTTGGATCATCGGCGGTATCTGTGCGGCCACAGCTGGGTTTCTAGTGTGGGGGGCTAAACGAGTGCGCCCTGTCGACGAACTCGCATATCAGTTAGAACATGCCTGGTCTGACCATCACACCGTCGTCTAACCTACGCTTGCCGGCGTTGCGCTTGACGTATAT